>JBBJMF010000041.1:0-22579 GCA_037719575.1 Nocardioidaceae bacterium | reverse complement strand
AGGACAAGCCGTACCTCAGGTACCACCGCACCGCCACCGAGATCACCTCACGAGGGAACCGGTAACCGGCGAACGCGGAGGCCGTGGACGAGCTCATGACACCAGTCTCGTGCCCTGCCCGATCGAGCAACGTAACAGTGCCCGGCGTAAAGCTCCGGAGTGCACGATCCGGGCCCGGTCGCGTTCGAACGCCGACCGGCGGGATGCGGTCGGCTCGGTGAAGCAGCGCTCCAGGTCCGCGGCGGTGAAATCTTCGAGCCCGGTGTCGATCGAAACGGTGGCCATCGGAGCAGACCCTACTGCGCAAGGTCTCGAGTGCGACTACCTCGTCGACAACACCTGGACCGCCGTCTCACCGTCACACGTACCGGTGAGGTCCTGAATGGCCCAGCGTCCGCTGTAGTCCTCAAACGTCCAGTTCGACTCGGCGTCCAGCTCCTCGGTTTCACCGCCAGAGAGCTGGTAGCCAGCCGCCGGCCACTCGATGTTGAAGTATTCCCGGACGGTGTCGAGCGGCTGACTAGAGACACCGGTAAGCACAACACCGGTGTCCCCGCGATCGTCTACGTCGTAGACGACGGTGTTGAGCGGCAGCGGCAGGTCGGCCGGAACATCAGCCGGGTACGGCGTAGCAGCGGGCGTCGCGTCGTCAGAGCAGGTCACGCCCACGGGGGTGGACATCGCGGGTTCTTCCCCTGCCGCCTCGGACGCGCCGCTGGCTCACCGCCGGAGGTGGTGCCGGAGCTGCAGGCCCCTAACAAGCCGGTGGTGATGGCGGCCGCAGCCACCATCACCACCCTTGCCCGCGGGGTCCGTCTCAGAAGAGCGGCATTCCGGTGTACTGACGCGCGACCCGAGCATAGGCGTCGTGGTACGGACCGCCGTCGTCATTGTTGGGGAACTTGTCAACCTTGACGCACTTGCCGGTGCAGCCGTCGGCGTAACCGACCTCCACGTAGCCCTGCTTGGTGAGCGTGGCGTCCATAAAGTCGAGCAGGTTGCGGTTGTTCCCGCACGTCGTGCCGCCCGTGCAGATCGACCCACGCTGAACAGGGTCGGTCGGGTCGACCTTCCGGGTGGACCAACTGGCTCCACCGTCGTAGGTGTAGGCGACGTACAGATGCCAGACACCGCGGAAGCGATCGGCGTCCTGATAGTCGCCTCCACTGGTTGTGCCGAGGAAAGCGAACGCGGCGCGCTGGTCGGTGCCGGCGACGACAGCGGGGAACACCGCGTTCTTGATGCCGCCGCTGCCGAACTGCGTGCCGACGGCCTGGTCGTTCTTCCAGGACTGGCCCTTGTCGTTGCTCACCGATATACGCGGCACGCCGTCAGCCCCGACGTAGCCGAAGTACACCGCCCCACCGGCACCGATGCCGACCGACGGGTCGGAGTCACCTGGTGTGCTGCCCTGAACTGGCCGGACCTTCCAGGTCTGGCCGTTGTCCTCAGAGACCACCACGGCCTGGTTGGCCCCGCAGCCCTTGTTGGGCAGGTATGCGGTGCCGTCGTTCGGCGCCACCTTGATGTGACCGTGCAGACCACCGCACTGGGTGAGGTCGTAGGTCGGGACACCGTTGCCGAACGTCGTACCGCCGTCGCGACTGATCGCGCACAAAGCGGTGGCAATGTCCTGCGAGCAGTAGTACACAGCGCGCGGGTAACTGTGGGGCAACAGATCACCGGCAGCGTAAGGTCCACCGCCCAGTGTCTGGTGGTCGACACCGCTGGGCAGTCCGCCACCGGTGCTCGGGCTCCAGGTCGCGCCGTCATCCTTCGTCACGCAGGTTGCGGAGTTGAACAACGTGAGCTGTGACTCCAGCGTTAACCCGGTTGTGCTGTCGGTGTAGAGAATCGGGTCGAGGCTTGTCGTGTTCCCTCCGGCACAGCCCTTCGCTGCGGTGGCGGTCACATCGGTCCAGGTTGCCTGCGGCGGCTTGGCGGTGTCAAACGTGAGTTTGTACGTCGCCTTGTACGCCTGGTAGAAGGTCGCGCCGGTGTTCCAGTTGTTGCCGATCGACGGCTCACCCGCGTCGTGAGACCTCGGGAGAGATTCCGGTGCGCCGTACGACTCGAGCTTCGGCGGGTTGATGCTGCTCGGGGCCGGGTTGGCCGGCTTGTCAACCAGCTCGGCGGTAGCGCTGTAGGTCGACCCGGGCACGACGGCGAAGGGCACCACCCGAACGGTGTAGTTACCGGCCTTCGGCTCGACCAGGATGATCTCGGGGTTGCTCGAGGTCGCGGCGGAGGACACCGAGTTGTTGTTGCCATCGAGCAGGTAGACGTCGTAGTCCTCACCTGGCGTGCCCCAGGAGACGGTGATCTTCAGCTGGTGAGTCGAGCCGTAGGTGCTTGAGGTGTCGACCTTCAGCGTGTAGTCGTCGCAGAAACCGGGCTGGCTGCAATCCGGCGGGTCGAGCGCCGTGCCGGTCGGATTGGACACTACGAACGGGCCACCGGTCCAGGTCGTCGAACGACTCGTATCCGATACGGTGCCGCTCGCTGGATTGGCCGCGTCGGCCGGGTTCACGGCAAGACTGCCTCCGGCCAGCAGACCAACGGCGGCAAGCAGACCAACGGACTTCAGGTTGGCGAGTCGAGATGCACGCAGCAACACGGGCGGGTTCCTCTCGGGGCAGGACGGCGGGGATACCCCCGGGGGAAGTGTAACGACACTTCGCACATTCCGCATGGGTCAGCTGCACGGGTAGGTGACAACCGATCTGCCTAGCCGATGGGCTGGGCTGGAAGGATGTTCAGCGTGTCGAAGCCATATCCTAAGGACTTCCGCGAGGACGTTGTCCGGGTTGCCCGGTACGGCAGTCCGGGTCCCGAGGACCTGCCGGTCCTGCAGACTGAGGCACGTGGACACCCCCGAGCCGCAGCGCTTCGCCGAGCAATGGATCAGCGCCTGGAACGCTCGCGATGTGGAGGCGGTACTGACCCAGTACGCGGAGGATGTTCTGTTCACCTCGCCCACGGCGCAGCGCGTCGTCCCTGAGAGCGGCGGCACGGTGCAAGGCAAGCAGGCGCTACGCAGCTACTGGACTCAGGCGTTGGAGGGCAACCGGGATCTGCACTTCGAGCTGGTGGGCGTCTACCACGGCGTCGACACCATCGTCCTGCACTATCGGAACCAGCTAGGCGGTTTGGTCAACGAGGTGTTGACCTTCCGGGACGGGCTCGTCGCCGTAGGACACGCGACGCACCTGCAGAGTCAGCACACCGCGACAACGTCCCGCTGACGATCGCCAACCGCACACTCCGCCCGACAGGCTTGGACCATGTCGATGTCCGTCCGGTTTGAAATCTTCCCGTCCGACTTGGACGCCACAGCAGACTTCTATACCCGCGTGCTCGGCTTCAGCATCGTCGCGGATCGACGACAGCAGCCTCAGCCCTACCTGACTGTCGAGCGGGATGGCGTCCGGATAGGCGCTGCGTATCGACAGGACCACGGGCATCGAGAGTCCCGTCGCCCGCCAACTGGAGTGGAGCTCGTGCTCGAGGTCGACGACCTTGCCGATGAACTCGACCGCGTCCAGCGGACTGGTTGGCCTCTGGCCGCAGACCTGCAAGCACAGCCTTGGGGCCTGCGAGACTTCGGCTCCTCGATCCTGCCGGCTACTACCTCCGAATCACCGAACGGCGAGCTGCACACGGCAGTCGGCACCCATCGTCGCAATAGCCGATCCTCGACTGACACGCACCGAAGGCCGTCTGCCTGCGAGCGTGTGACCGCAGGACGATTTTCTTACGGGGGCGACGACTCTGGCTCAGCTGATGTTGGATTCGGGCGGCTGGGTCTGCAGTGCTTGAGAGAGCTCATCAAGTAGTCCGAGCACATGCTCGGCCTGATTCGGTCTGACCACGGCGGTAGCGATGGTGGCGTCGATGCTGCGGCCGGCGCGGTTGGCGATCGCTTGCGTTGCGGCCTCGGTGGCGCGCAGACGCGTGCGCCTGCCGTCGTTAGGGTCAGAGGCGGCCCGGATCAGGTGGTGGTCTCGCAGTCGGGCCACGGACGCGGAGACGTGGCTCTGGGTGAAACCCGTGCGGTCCCGGATCTCACTGACCGTGCTGTCGGGGTGGCGCAGCAAGTCCTCGAGTACCGCCTCCTGGCCTGGAACCAGCGCCAGGTCGCCGGCCTCGCCACTGGTAGCGCGCGACAGGGCGAGGAGACGTCTGCCGAGGCGGTGTAGTTCACCGGCATCCACTTCACCATGTTACATCGCTAGCGATATAGTGAGGTGGATCGGCAGCGATGTATCAGCGAAGTTGAGGTGTCGAAATGGGCGAGCAGGAGCCGTGGGTCGGGGTCGGCAAGTCTGCCTTGGGGGTGGCGATGGTGCGGGCGGGCGAGAGCAGCCGAGCGGACCGGCTCTTCGACGACCCCGATGCGCAAGCGTTCCTGGACGCCGCACCGGGGGTCTTCGATACAGAGCAGCGTGTCGCGACTGCAGGCTCGGACGGGCTGGCTTCTTCGGCCTTCGCGTTCTGCCGCCACGCGGTGATCCGGACCCGGTTCTTCGACGACTACCTGGTCGAGGCGACCGCAACCGGCGTCCGCCAAGTGGTCCTGTGCGCAGCCGGCCTGGACACCCGCGCGTTCCGCTTGCCCTGGCCCGCCGGCGTACGGCTGTACGAAATGGACCTGCCCGGCGACCAACTGGTCGGGTTCGCACTCATCGGCGTGGCCGTGGCGCCACGCCCTACCAAGTTGGAACGAAGCCGTGGTCACGGACCACTGGGCCCGTCGCCTGGTCACGGGGGGACCAAGTCTCAGCCGACTCAAGCGGCGCCCGCCCTCGACGACTTGCCTTGACTCATTCCAGAACTTGCCTTGACTCATTCCAGATTGTGCGGAAGGGTACGTGCGTGGCCACCCCTTCTGTCGACACCGACGAGGCCGCGCTGAACGCATTGCGCGGAGCCGCGCTGCGTGTGACTATGCCGCGCCGTGCGGTCTTGGCCTGGCTTGTCGAACATCCGCATTCCACCGTCGACGCGATCGGCGCGGGTGTGCGGGAGATGATCGGGACGGTGTCCACGCAGACTGTCTACGACGTGCTAGGTGCGTGCACCGACGCGGGGTTGCTCCGGCGAATCGAGCCAGCCGGGCACCCCGCCCGATTCGAACGGCGCGTCGCCGATAACCACCACCACGTCGTATGCCGGCTGTGCGGCCGTACCGACGACGTCGACTGCGCGGTCGGGACCACGCCGTGTCTTCAGCCCACTGACTCTCGCGGCTTCATTCTCGACGAAGCCGAAGTAGTCTTCTGGGGCCTGTGCCCCGGCTGTGCGTCGGTAGGGCGTCCCGCGAACGGATTCCCACACCAAGAGGAGATACTGCAGTGACGCCGATAGTGCCCAAGCCGACCACGACTGATGCCGGCATCCCGGTCGAGAGCGACGAACACTCGCTCACCCTTGGCGTTGACGGACCGATCCTTCTTCAGGATCACTACCTCATCGAGCAGATGGCGCAGTTCAACCGGGAGCGCATCCCGGAGCGTCAGCCGCACGCGAAGGGTGGTGGCGCCTTTGGTCGCTTCGAGGTGACGAACGACGTCAGCTCCTACACCAAAGCCGCGGTTTTTCAGCCGGGCACCAGGACCGAAATGCTGGTCCGATTCTCCACCGTAGCCGGTGAGCGGGGTAGCCCCGACACCTGGCGCGACCCGCGCGGCTTCGCCCTCAAGTTCTATACGACCGAGGGTAATTACGACATGGTCGGCAACAACACGCCGGTGTTCTTCGTCAAGGACCCGATGAAGTTCCAGCACTTCATCCGCTCGCAGAAGCGCCGCGCCGACAACCACCTGCGCGACCATGACATGCAATGGGACTTCTGGACCCTGTCTCCGGAGTCCGCCCACCAAGTCACCTGGCTGATGGGAGATCGCGGGATTCCGCGCACCTGGCGGCACATGAATGGATACAGCTCGCACACCTACATGTGGGTCAACGCGGGAGGCGAGAAGTTCTGGGTCAAATACCACTTCAAGACCGACCAGGGCGTGGAGTGCTTCACCCAAGACGAGGCCGACCAGATGGCCGCGGTCGACACCGATTACCACACCCGCGACCTGTATGAGCACATCCGGGACGGTGACTTCCCAAGCTGGACGCTGAAGATGCAGATCATGCCGTTCGAGGACGCCGCCACTTACCGGTTCAACCCGTTCGACCTGACCAAGGTATGGCCGCATGGGGACTATCCGCTCATCGATGTGGGCCGCATGACCCTGGACCGTAACCCGACCGACTACCACGCCGAGATCGAGCAGGCAGCCTTCGAGCCCAACAACCTCGTCCCGGGCATCGGCCCAAGCCCGGACAAGATGCTGCTGGCCCGACTCTTCTCCTACTCCGATGCCCACCGTGCCCGGATCGGCGTGAACTATCGGCAGATCCCGGTGAACGCACCGCAGTCGCCAGTGCACAGCTACAGCAAGGACGGGGCGATGCGGGTCACCAACGTGTCGGACCCCGTGTACGCGCCGAACTCCTACGGCGGCCCGACGGCTGACACCGCACGCTACGGCGAACCGGCGGGATGGCACGCCAACGGCGACATTGTCCGGGCGTCCTACGTTCAGCACACCGAGGACGACGACTGGGGCCAGCCCGGCACCATGGTCCGCGACGTGCTAGACGACGGCCAGCGGGAGCGTTTGGTCAACAACATCGTGGGCCACCTGCTCAACGCGGTGTCCGAGCCGGTCCTGCAACGAGCCTTCGAGTACTGGCGCAACGTGGACAAGAGCATCGGCGACAGGGTCGAGGTCGGGGTCCGCGACAAGGCCGGCGAGAAGGATCCAAAAGCGGCGGAGCAAGCCAACCCAGCCCGAGAGGCCATGCAGGCCAAGGCCTGAACAACGGTGGTCCGGCACCGCGGATCTGGTTCCGGGGTGCCGCGACCTCTCGTCTCCGAATGAGGAATTGAGCGTTGAATCGGCTGCCGAATGGCTGTTCGTCAGGTCGCGGGGACACCAGGCTCACGAGCTGCATTCCGGAGCCCTGCGGGAGGCTCTCCAAGTCGGTGAGGCTGCGTTCGCCGCCTCAGTGGTGGGCGCAGCAACCACTCGTCCCGACGTAAAGCGAGCGGTCCTCCTCGCTGCAACGGACCCATCACCGCGGCCTGCCAGGTTCGTCAACGTGTAGGTAGACGCGGCGACCGGGAACCGTGGCCCCATCCGGGGCGTCGAGCCGACCGGCAAGCGTCCAATACCCATCGTCGCGATGTACCGGCTCGCTGGCAGCCTCATCACAGAGGCAGACTTCGTCTCGGACGATCTACGGATGATGCGCCAGCTCGGCGCTCTCCCAGATTGACGTTCGACGAGCGGCACGGGCAGGTACTTCGAGCGGCCGACGCTATTCGGGCGAGACACGCCCGCTCGGGGATCGGCTACTGAGAACCCTTAGCGCCTTTTCGGTCACGGGGCTGGTCTGCAGATAGCTGGTCCGGCCAGTGGACGGCGTAGGCGGGATCCAGGCCGTTGCGGATGCGGGCGTAGCGCAGGAGCTCGCGGACGATGCCGGCGTTGCCCATCGCCCATCCGGTGCGCGGTTCGAGCGTGCTTGGCGTGGCGCGGTGTTCATGATTCAACCAGCGCACACCGTCGGCGTCCACGCTGGCGCGGTCGGCGAGGTCGTCGACGAGGAGGGCAGCGAATTCCAGCCCGTCGCGCTGCTCGACGTGCCGGTCGCAGGCCAGCGCCAGGACCCCGGCGGTTCCGCAGCAGCGACCGCTGTTGTCCCAGAAGCCGGGTCGCAGCCGGCCGGGTAGGCCGCTGTGGGTGACGGTCTGCCAGCACCGATCCGCGAGGGAGCTCCAGGTCGGGTCGCCGGTGACCGCGGCTAGCAGTCGGAACACTTGGGCGTCGCCGGCTGGTCCGTGGCACCACCCGTAGCTGTAGCGCTCGATCAGCTCCGGCTTGTGTTGAGGGTCGGAGTGCGGGACCAGGAAGCCTGTCGGGCCGGCCTCGTTGCGAGCCACGACGGCGCCGGCGCCGGTCAGCGCCAGCTCGATCAGTTCCGGCTGAGCAGCGGCTCGGCCGACGGCGGCCAGCGCGTAGACGATGCCCAGGGTGCCGTGGGAGATGTGGTGGAATCGGGCCGGGGTACCGGCTCGTACCTCCCACTGGACGCCATCGGAGGTCGGCTCCGCCGTTCGCAAGTACGGCGTCACCGCGAGGACGGCTAACTCAAGATCGCCCGCAGTGAGCGCGCCCAGTGCCACGCCGGCGTTGCCGCCGAGTAGCTCGAACTGGTCACTCCACCGTTCCCCGTCGAAGCGCGCACGCACTCGCTGCAAGGCGCGCTCTGCCGCCGCGCCGGCCACAGTGTCACCGAGCAAGTCCTCGACCGCTCGCAACGAAACAGCCATCCCAGTGATGCCGAAATACAACGAGCAGTGCTCCCACCGTGGGGCGGTGGCAGCGAGCGCCCGAGCGCCCTGAATGGCTGCTTGGGCGTACCGGTCATCATTGAAGTGACGGTGTGCCTCGAGCAGCGCGATCACGATGCCAGCGGCACCGCTGTACAGCGTCGGATCCAACTCGTCATCGGACGCAGTCCCCGTCCACGCCAGCCCGGTTCCGGCCTCGCGCGCAGACCCCAACAGCCAGTCCAACGCCCCAGCAGTCAGCGTCTGGACATCGTGCTGCGTCACTCTCACGACGCCAAGCCTTCCACGCCCTGCGCAACTCGACATGATTTCAGGCTCGCTTGGCGGAGGGCACCTGCCAGGTGAAGTCGCTGAAGGCGTCAGACCCCGCAGGTAGTTCGAAGGTCCAGTGCAGCCCTCGTGTGCCGTCGCGAAGAAAGATCATCGCGGCTTCGCGGATCGGCGGGTATGGGAGCGCAGCTAGATGGTCGACGGCTTGGCTGCGAGGAAACCAGCGCGCCTCCCGCACTAGGCCGTCCGGGTCGGCTGGGCATAGACGAGGATCGGTCACTGTCACGGTGAAGTTCCAGCTCTGGGAGATCTTGTGCCCTTCGCGGATGATCTCGATGCTCGATACAAGTTCGAGATCGTACAGAGGCACTCTGACGCCCGCTTCCTCGAGGAGTTCGCGTGCTGCGGCCGTCTCTGGAGTCTCGCCTTCTTCGATCCGTCCGCTTGGAAGGTTCCAGTGCTCGTTCTCCCAGCGTTCGTACTTCTCGCGGACCAGAAGCACCTCGTCGCCGTGGAAGGCGGCGACTCCACCGAAGAAGCCCATGCTGGACAACCTATGGGTCTCGGAGCCGAAGACCTGATCCAGGATGTCTCGATTGAGGAACCGCTTGCGCCGACTCGGACAGGCTGCCGAAGTCGCTCGACGAAGATCCGTTCGAGTGTCACAAGCCGATCGGCTACTGGATCACCTCGGTAGCGGACTTCGCACCTCGGGAACGAAGCCACCGGACGAGCTCGTTGGCATTCTCGCGCGCCGCTGCGTCTAGGGTGTGACGTTCTCCCACGGCGGGATCCAGTACAGGTCGGCCCCGCAGTCGTGCAGGTACTCCGCCACCTGATTCCGGCCGCCGCGGCACGCACCCCAGAAGGCACGAGTGACCTCGTCCGCGTCGGTGGCGTGGCGGCGAAGTACCCCTCGACGCGATCGATCAGCCCCAGCGTCGCGGCGTCGACCAAGGTGGTCCGGGCGCCGCGCTCGACCAGGCGGAGGGCCCCATGCCAGTTCTTGAAGCCGCGCGCATCCGCCAGCGGGGGGCCGCCGCCGAGCACCCGACCCGGCCGAGTGGGACCAGCAGGGCGGCTGTCTTCGTTACCCGGCGCTGGCGGGGCGAGCCGGTCGTCACCGACGAGATCATCCCTACCTGGTACGACGTCATCGCGATCCCCTTCGGCGCCACCCGGAGACGCTCTCGTTGTAGAGAATGCGTCTGACGTAGGGCTCCGGGTGATGCTCGATCCGCTTCCGGGCCTTGGCTGCCTTGAAGAGTGTCACCTGACCAGGTCCTCGGCGTCGTGGTGGTTCCCGATGAGCAGGTACGCCGTCCTACCGAGCGCCGGGGCTCGGGCCGTCAGGTATGAGTACGCCCGAGGGAGATCCGGTGGGGGGACCCCTGGCTAGGGCCGTGCGACCTGGTAGGTCAAGTGGCGCGGTCTGGTCGGGCCGTAGTCGGTGAGCGCCGCGATCTCGACGGTGTGACGACCCGGAGTCATCGGCATCGTCCACCGCGCGTTGTCGAGGGACACATCTGTTGCTGAGCCCAGTCCACCAGCCGGAACCCGTTCACATACGGATGCTGGGTGCTCAGTCTGAGGACCGGACTCTCGACGCTGCCGGCCAGGGCAATCGAGACGTCCGACAGTCGCGGGTACGCCCGGTCCCCGTCGTGCAGCAGCCTCCCCGTCTTGATGATCCCCACGCCCTGGAAGACCGGTGAGAAGGTCTCCTCGGCCCAGGTATACCCAGTCGTGGTGACCGAGGCGAAGTACGTGAGCCAGCCCGCGGAGTCGCGTTCCGCCATCTCGTCCACCAGCCCCCGCATGCGCACCGACTCATCGCCACGGCAGGCACGTTGAAGGGCGCGCAAGCACAGCGGTTCGTCACGTTCGTTGATCCAGTACGCCCCGTTCTGACCGTCGAGCACGACCCATTGGTCGAGGTCGTCGATCCAGGCTTCCGAGACGACGTGTCCTCGGCCGACACCCACGTGGTGGTTGAGTTGCCGTAGGTCGAGTCGCCGGGCGGGGATGCGTACGGCGTTCAGCGCCTGGCTGAGCACGATCGAGTACTCGACGCAGGCGAACCGCTCGCCGGAGTCGACGCGCTCCAAGACATCGAGGCCATCGGGGTCGTCCACGTGGTCGTTGGCGTGCTCCCAGGAGCGCCGCACCGATGTCAGCATCGCCTGGGCGGTCGTCCACGCAGAAGCCTCCGGAGCCGGCAGTCGGGCGGCAAACGCATCAGCACGGTCGGGTGCGATCGAGTAGAGCGTCAAGGGCATCTCGGGGCTTGGATCGGGCCAGTCGACAATCACCAGCGTCGGTGTCGGCACGTTCTGGTTCATCCTGTTAACCAGCTCGTCCCATGCCGGGTCGTCGCCAAAGCGTTCCTCGAGCACCCCCTCGAACAGCTCTGGTTGACTGAACCCGCTGTCGACCACGCTTCGCAAGAGTCCGAGCGCATCGCCGCGACCCGTGCGACTCGCGGCGATCGCGGCGCTCGGCCCCCACAGATGCGGCCATAGCTGGACGTCGTCGCGCAGCTGATCTACCAAGGCAAGCAGGCCCCCGTCGTCCTCATCCCGGCAGAGCTGCTCGGCGCGTAGCCTGAGGGACGTAAGCTCCGGCGTCGGGGGATGGTCACCGTGGGGCGTGTACTCGTCGTCGGTCATCCGGACATTGTGCAGCCCTGCGAGGATTCAGGCGTGCTGTCGCCGCTGATGTGTCTGTGCTTCCTGGTGCGCGACGGAGGCGACGGGTCGACCTACGTGCTGCTTGGCAAGAAGAAGCGGGGGCTCGGCGCGGGCAACGTCGTGGGTCTCGGCGGCAAGGTCGAGCCGAACGAGGACGCCAGAGCCGCCGCCGTGCGCGAGGTCGCCGAGGAGTCGGGTGTCGTCGTCGACCCGCGGGATCTGGAGGAACGAGCGTTCATCGACTTCCGCTTTCCTACTAAGCCGAGCTGGGACCAGCAGGCGGCTGTCTTCGTCGCGCGACGGTGGCAGGGCGACCCGGTGGAGACCGACGAGATCACCCCGACGTGGTACGACGTGGACGCGATCCCGATCGACGCCATGTGGTCCGATGCCAGACACTGGCTGCCGCAGGTTCTCGCCGGCCGGCGATTGTCTGCCGACTTCACGTTCCAGAACGACCTCAGGACGCTTGCCTCGGCCCGGGTGGACGTAGAGGATTCCAGCGTTCGCTGACTTCAGCTGGCCATGGAGGTGCGTATACGCGAATCGCACCGCCGCTGGAGGTCATCGGGGCAGCATCGCGTGCGGCGCGCTGGCTGACCACCAATCGCAAGACCGGTCGGGAGGCCGTAGGGTTCACGGTGTCGATACGCGCGGGCGACGCCGGCGCAGACGATGAGAGGACCGACATTGACGACTCCGCCCGCGGGCTCCTCCGTCAGCGAGGGCCCGACAACGCAGGTGGCCGCCCCGGCTGAGGGAGACCCGACCATCGGTCGGCTGATCGCGGACACGACCCGTGACTTCTCCACGCTGGTCCGCAGTGAGATCGAGCTGGCCAAGACCGAGCTGAAGGTCAGCGTGAAGGCCGGTGGGGTCAGCGTTGCGCTGTTCGGTGCCGCCGCGTTCATCCTGATGCTCGCGATCATCATGTTGTCGATCGCGTTCGCGTTCTTCCTGGACTGGCTCTTCGCGGGGACGGCCACGTCGTTCCTCATCGTGTTCGGCGTGTACGCGCTGATCGCGGGACTCCTCGCCTTCATCGGGGCCAAGAAGGTCAAGCAGGTCAAGGCGCCGGAGCAGACGATCGAGAGCGTCAAGGAGACCAAGCAGGTCCTCAAGCGCGACTGAGGCCGCCGTGCCACCCTCGTCCTCGCTCGTCAACCCCGACATCGAGCTCCCGGGGCCGTGGGAGCACCGCTACGTGTCCGCCAACGGCGCCCGGTTCCACGTATGCGAGTCACGGCCACAGGAGCAGCCCGGATCGGTTCGGCCGGCTGCGCCGCTGGTGCTCCTGTTGCACGGTTTCCCCGAGTTCTGGTGGGCGTGGCGCCATCAGCTGCCGGCGCTGGCAGCAGCGGGCTACCACGCGGTTGCGATGGACCTGCGCGGCTACGGGACCAGCGACAAGACCCCGCGAGGCTACGACCCGCTGACGTTGGCGAACGATGTCACCGGAGTCATCCGGAGTATGGGTTCTCGCTCGGCTGTCGTCGTTGGTCACGGGTGGGGCGGGTACGTCGGCTGGGCCGCCGCGGCGCAGCGCCCCGACTGTGTCAGCGCCCTTTGCGTCGTCGGTGCGCCGCACCCACGGGTCCTGACGAGCGCGCGCCGCTGGCTGCGGCCGTCCGCCGCCGTTCGGCATCTGCTGGCGATGCAGGTGCCGTGGCTTCCCGAACGCCGCATCGGGCGGGGTCAGTACGTCGCCCAGCACCTGGCGGCGTGGGCTGCGCCGGGCGGCGGCTTCCCCTCGGGGGATGAGGCCGCGCGCTATCGCGCGGCGTTCGCGTTGTGGCCGTCGCCGCACTGCGCGCTGGAGTATCACCGGTGGCTGTTCCGGTCCCGGCTCCGGTCAGACGGCCGCGCCTTCGCGAAAGTGCTGCGGCGGAAGGTCGCCGTACCCGTCGCGCACATCTCCGGGGCCGAGGACCCGGCCGAGCCCACGGGGGCTGCGAGCGCGTCCGCCCGACACGTCACCGGTCCGTTCGTGCACCACGCGGTCCCCGGCTCGGGGCACTTCCCCCACGAGGAGCAGCCACACGAGTTCACCCGGCTTTTAGTCGGATGGCTGTCAGGGGGTGCAGTCCTGCGTGGACACTAGGCGGGTGGCGTGCGCGCCGGCGGCAGCCGCAGCTTGCACCTCAGTGACGCTGAGCGCGTAACCGGTGTTGTCGTCGACCACTGACGCGGCGAAGACCACGCCGAGGACCCGACCGCCAGGCGTGACGAGCGGTCCGCCTGAGTTGCCCTCCCGCACCAGGGCGTAGACCGCGTAGGCCTCCCGGACCACCGTCTCGTCGCCGTAGATGTTCGGGCTGCGGAGCCGCTCGACGCTGCGGATCCGCCCGGGCTCGGCGTCGAACGGCCCGTCCTGCGGATAGCCGAGCACCGCGGCTGGTGCCCCGCTCCTCGCCTCGTCAGCGAATCGCAGGGACGGCGCCGCGAGGTCTGGCACGGCGAGGACCGCCACGTCGATGTCCGGGTCGTAGTAGACGACCGTCGCCGCATGGTCCGTGTCGTCGAGGCGTACGACGAGGCGCTCGACGCCGGCGACCACGTGCGCATTGGTCATCACCCGATGGGGCGCGTAGACGAAGCCGCTGCCCTCCATCGTCTTGCTGCAAGACGGGGCGTCCCCGAGGATCTTCACCACGCTTCGCGCCGCGTGCTCGACCCCGGGGACGACGATGACCTGCTGGTTCGGTGCCCGGACGGCCGTGATGCGCTCCTGGCGGAACGGCTCGAGGTAGCGCGGGAAGTCGCTCGACCCCACGACCGCGCTGAACGCCGAGAGGAGCCGGTCGGTCCCACCCGGCATCGCCTCGTCAACTGCGCGCAGGACGGCGGACTGCCGCACCTCCTCGTTGATGCCGTCGATCCGGGCACCGCTCGCCGCCACGCCGAGCACCCACGCGATCACCAGCATTGCCGCCACGCTCAGAGCGGCGCCGCTGAGCGAGTCGACGGCCCGCGCCGACCGCCAGACGACCTTGCGCCGAAGCAGCTGGCCGACCAGCGCGCCGAGGCCCTGCCCGATGAACGCGAGGACGAGGACGACCCCCATGGCGGTGACCGACACGGTGAGGCTGTCCGCGAAGCCGCCCAGGACCCACGGTGCGACCTGGATCCCGGCGAAGCCACCCGCCATCAGGCCGGCCGTCGCGCAGGACCCGATGAGGAAACCCTGGTGGTAGCCGGTCAGCGCGTAGACCAGGGCGCAGAGCACGAGGACGACGTCGAGCGCGTTCACCGGCGGCCGTCCTCGGCCGTTGCCACCCCGGCCGTCGCTCCGCGCCCGGCCAGGTCTCGCAGCGAGCCGGCCAGGGCCTCCGCGGGCAGCTCGAAGAAGCGGTCGTGGTCCCACTCGCGCTCCCAGCCGAGCAGCCCGAAGAGCCTGGCGAGCACGCCTGCGGTGAACCCCCACACCAGGATCTCGTCGACCCGGAACGCCGGCCCGACGTACCCCGAGGGATGCCTGACCCGGCCGCGATGGGCCGGGTCGAGCAGGACGTCGACGGGTACGAGGTGCACGGAGGCGGTCTCGGCGGGGTCCACCGCCCGGACGGTTATCGGCGTGTGCCACCAGCCGATGACGGGTGTGACGAGGAAGTCCGTCGCCGGCAGCCACAGCCCGGGCAGCACCCCGACGACCTCGACGCCGGACGGGTCGAGACCCGTCTCCTCCTCCGCCTCGCGCAGCGCCGCAGCTACCGCGTCGGCGTCGGCGACGTCCTGGCTGCCTCCCGGGAACGCGACCTGGCCGGGATGTGCGCGCATGTCCGCCGCCCGCTCGAGCAGCAGGACCTCGGCGCCGCGCGGGCCCGCCCCGAAGAGGATGAGCACCGACGCAGCACGCGGCGTTCCCCCGGGCGGCGGCCGGAAGCTGGTCAACTGGTGAGCCAAGACATGCGGCACGGCGCTCGCGACGTCCCGCATCCAGCCGGGCATCGGCTTGTGGGTCACGAGCCTGGCTCGGGCATCGCCACGCTGACCCCCAGGTGGTCGAGGACGAGCGCCGCGAGCTCGGTCCGGGAGGAGACCGCGCCGACCTGGGTGTAGGCGACCCGGCCCGAGGCGTCGACAAGCAGCGTGATCGGCAGTCCGGCGATGTGCAAGGGGACCTTCGTCACGGCTACCGGGTCAGCGATCTGCGGGTAGGTGAGGCCGAGCTCCTTGGCGAACGCGATCGCGTACGACGGCCGCGGGTCGTAGAAGTCGACCCCGACGACGCGCACCCGTCCCTTGCCGGCCGTGGAGAGCTGCTGGAGGATCGGCGACTCCTCGCGGCAGGGTCCGCAGGTCTGTGACCAGAAGTTGAGCACGAGCGGCCCGCGGAGGCCGGCCAGATCGACCTCGGGGCCGCCGCCCAGGCAGGGCAGCGTCACCTCCGGCAGTCCGCCGGAGACCGGGCGCGCACCTGTTCGCGGAGCCGGGCACGGCTCGATTCCGGCCGCCTTCTTGAGGGCTCGCAGCGCAGGCGTGTCGACCTCTACCGGCGAATCGTCAGCGTTGAAGGTGTAGGTCGTCCGGCCCGGTTCGCTGCTGCTGCAGCCAGCGGCAGCGAGCAGGAAGACGGCCATCGCCACCACAGGCCGGACTGCGGATCTTCCCGGTCGCGCTGTCGTGTTCGCTCGGCGCGCAGCCCGGATCATGCGCGACCCTCGAGACGGACCAGTTTCGCGGCCACTGCGGGATCGGTCGGACCCTCGCCGTACGACGGGCAGAGCCGCGTGACCGGGCAGGCGCCGCAGGCCGGGTTGCGGGCGTGGCAGCACCGCCGGCCGTGCCAGATGAGGTGATGGCTCAGCAGGGTCCAGTCCCGTCTGGGGAACAACGCCCCGATGTCGTGCTCGGCCTTGACCGGGTCGGTCTCCGCTGTCCAGCCGAAGCGCCTCGCGAGGCGGCCGACATGGGTGTCGACAGTGATGCCCGGCACGGCGAAGGCGTTGCCCAGCACGACGTTCGCTGTCTTGCGGCCGACCCCGGGCAGGGTGACGAGATCCTCGAGCCTCGACGGGACCTGGCCGTCGTACCGCTCGAGGACGGCTGCGGCGAGCTTCATCAGCGAGGTTGTCTTGGCGCGGAAGAAGCCTGTCGAGGCGATGATCTGCTCGACGTCCTCACGGTCGGCGGCGGCGAGCTCGGTGGGGCCCGGGTAGCGGGCGAACAGGGTAGGGCTTACCGCGTTGACCCGCTTGTCGGTGGTCTGGGCCGACAGGACCGTGACCACCAAGAGCTGCCACGGCGAGACGAAGTCGAGCTCGGAGGCCGCGTCCGGGTAGGTGTCGGCCAGGATCTTGTTGATCCGGCGCGCCCGTCTCACCAGCGCCGTACGAGCCGACCGCCGGTCGGCGAAGGCGACTCCGGTTGCGTCGGCAGGCATGGGCAAAGCGTACGACGCGCCGCGCGGGGCGGGCCGTGGCGAGGCGCCCGGCCCATGCGGGACACTGGACCAGGGCCACTCCGGCTGGGCGTGGCCCTGGTCGACGAGAGGAACACCTGTGGACACCGAAGTGCTCCGCAACGCCCTGCTCTTTCGCGGGCTCGACGACGAGGCAGCCCAGGCGCTCAGCGCATCCATGGCCGAGACCAGGGTCCGCCGTGGGGAGGTGCTCTTCAGCGAGGGCGACGAGGGGGACCGGCTCTACATCGTCACCGAAGGCAAGGTGAAGCTCGGGCGCACGTCGTCGGACGGCCGCGAGAACCTGCTGGCGATCCTCGGCCCGGGGCAGATGTTCGGCGAGCTCTCCCTGTTCGACCCGGGGCCGCGCTCGGCCACCGTCACCGCGGTCACCGACTGCACGATGCAGAGCCTCAGCCACGACGAGCTCGGCGAGTGGCTCGACGGTCGGCCGGAGGTGGCGCGCGGGCTGCTGACCCAGCTGGCCGGGCGGCTGCGCCGGGCCAACGACGTGGTGGCGGACCTGGTGTTCTCCGACGTTCCCGGCAGGGTGGCGAAGGCGCTGCTCGACCTGTCGTCGCGCTTCGGCCGGGTCGCCGACGACGGCGTCCACGTGCACCACGACCTGACCCAGGAGGAGCTCGCCCAGCTCGTCGGGGCGTCTCGTGAGACCGTCAACAAGGCGCTTGCCGACTTCGCGTCCCGGGGATGGCTGCGCCTGGAGGCGCGGTCGGTGGTGCTGATGGACGTCGAGCGCCTCAAGCGCCGCGCCCGCTGACCCTCGCCTCGTCCGCCCGCCGAGTTGTCGGCCAGGCGGCGCTGGGCGGTGTCACCGCCCCTCGGCCGGTCCGGCGAGGGCGTTTGGGTGGCTAGCCAGCCAAACGGCCCCTGAGCCACTCAGATCTGGGTGGCTCAGGGGCTACCTGCGTGGCTAGCCAGGCAAATGCCATTGCGGGGCGCGAGCCTGGCTGGCTTCAGCGACGGAGGAAGGCGAGCTGGGCTCGGACGCTGAGCTCGGCGGCCGGCCAGAGCCGTTCGTCGACGTCGGAGTAGACGGCGCGTACGACGTCCATGGGCTCGCTGGCGCCGGCTGCGACGGCAGCGCGCACCTGGTCGAGCCGTTCGGCGCGGTGCGCCAGGTAGTGGTCGATCACGGGCAGCGCTTCGTCGACCACCGGGCCATGACCTGGCCAGATCGAGTCCACCTCGTGGCGCCCCGCCAGATCACGCAGCCGGCTCAGCGACCCAAGGTAGGCGCCCAGCTCCCCATCCGGGTGCGCCACGACCGTCGTACCCCGCCCGAGCACGGTGTCACCTGTCAGCACTGTCCGGTCGGCCGGCACCAGGAAGCTGAGCGAGTCGCTGGTGTGCCCAGGCGTCCCCACCACCCGGAGCTCCCAGCCGTCGACCTCGACCACGTCGCCGTCGTGCAGCCCCTCGTCGCCGTACCGGAACGCCGGGTCGAGCGCCCGCACCCCGCACCCGACGCGCTCGGCGAACGCTCGGGCGCCCTCGCTGTGGTCCGCGTGCCCATGCGTGAGAAGCACGACGGCGACCTCACCCGCCGCGCCGGCCACCGCGTCCAGGTGCGCAGCGTCCAGCGGCCCGGGGTCGACGACGACGGAGCGGCCCGACTCCTCCGCCCGCAGGACCCAGGTGTTCGTCCCGTCGAGCGTCATCGGGCCGGCGTTCGGCGCGAGCACGCACTGCGACGCCGAGCCGAACGCCCCGCCGCGCCACGCCGTCACGAGGCGACCCCCGGCGGGAGCGTCAGCAGGCCGACGTCACCCACGATCTCGACACCGGGCACCACGGTCTCGATGACGCGCTCAGCGGCGGCCTTCCAGACAGCCTCCACGGTGGAGAACGCGGCGATCTCTTGAAGCGTGATGTACGTCGGAGGCAGCATCACCATGACCTCGGCGTCGACGCCCGCCACGGCGTCCGCCGCCGCCATCCAGGTCACCGTGTCCGCCTCGCCCGACACGTCACGGGTGCGTTGTCCACGCGGCAGGGCCGCCACGAAGAACCGGGTGTCGTAGCGTCTCGGCTCGAACTCCGGCGTGATCCAGTGCGCCCAGGCGGCCAGCAGGTCGGTGCGCAGCACCAGCCGGCGCGCCGCGAGGAAGTCGGCGAACGCCAGGCTCCGGTCCACGAGGGCAGCCCGGTCGCTCTCCCAGTCGTCCCCGGTGGTGTCCTCGACGACCGACTCGGCGGTCTCCCCCGCGAGCAGCACCCCGGACTCCTCGAACGTCTCCCGCACGGCGGCACACACCAGCGCCCGGGCGTCGGCCTCGTCACACGCCAGCCGCTCCGCCCACGCGGCGGGACTGGGACCGGCCCAGGCGACCGCGCGGTCGGAGTCCCGCGGGTCGACGGTTCCGCCCGGGAACGCATACATCCCGGCGGCGAAGGCCATCGCCAGGTGGCGCCGCAGCAGGTAGACCTGGGGCCTCGGGTCCGGCCGCCCCGCCTCAGCGGCCGGCAGGTCGTCGTACCCGACCCCGCCCGGACGCAGCAGGACGACAGTCGCCGCACCCTTGGGCACCACCGGCACCCGGTCACCGCTCAGGAACGCCCGGGCGTGCTCGACGAGCGCCGGCGCAAGCCGCCGAGTGTCGTCGACGCTCAGCGGACCTCGACCACCATCTCGACCTCGACGGGCGCGTCGAGCGGCAGCACCGCCACCCCGACCGCCGACCGCGCATGTTGTCCGGCGTCGCCGAAGACCTCCCCGACGAGCTCGCTGGCACCGTTCGCGACACCCGGCTGGCCGGTGAAGTCCGGGGTGCTCGCGACGAAGACCACGAGCTTGACCACCCGCACCACGTTCGACAGGTCGCCGACGATGCTCTTGACGGCCGCGATCGCGTTGAGCCCGCACTGCCGGGCCAGCGCGGTGGCATCGTCGGCGCTGATCTCGCCGCCGACCTTGCCGGTCGCGATCAGCTTCCCGTCACGCATCGGCACCTGGCCGCTCGTGTAGACGTGGTTCCCGGTCCGGACGGCCGGCACGTAGGCCGCGACCGGCTTCGGCACCTCCGGGATCGCCAGCCCCAGCTCCGCTGCCCGCTCCTCCGGGGTCGCCACGTCAGGATCTCTCCCGCTTGAAGTAGGCGACCAGGTTCTCCGGCGTCATGCCAGGCATGACCTGCACCAGCTCCCAACCGTCTTCGCCCATGTTGTCGAGGATCTGCTTGGTGGCGTGGACCAGCAACGGCACCGTCATGTACTCCCACTTCGTCATAGCCGCGACTCTATCGACTGCGAGTAACGTCGCCCCGGTGGATCCGCGCGATGTGCCGAGCCGCCCGATGCGCGGCCCCGACCGGGTCGTCCGGTACGACGACCACCGCGACGCGGTCATCGACGTCTTCCTGCCCCGCGCCGACGCCGACGGGGACCCCCCCTCCGCTCCCCGCCCCACGCCGACACCTGCCGTGGACTCCCTGGGGGCCGGTCCCTCACCCGGTGGGGCGGCAGCGCCGCTGCTGATGTTCTTCCACGGCGGCTTCTGGCGCCAGGAATGGGACCGCACTCATATCCGCCCGCTGGCCTGGGCGCTGGCCGGCGCCGGTTTCGTGGTGGCGACCGCCGAGTACCGCCGAGGTGCCGCGAGCTGGACCCGGATGAGCGCCGACGTCGACGCGTCGCTGGACGCCGTACGTCGCCTCGTGGACGACGCAGCACCGGGTTGCACCGACCGAGAGGTGCCACTCGTGCTGAGCGGCCACTCCGCGGGCGGCCACCTGGCGATGTGGGCGGGTCTTCGCGCCGGGCCCGACGTCGTGCGGCGCATCGTCGCGCTCGCCCCCGTGACCGACGTCGGATACGCCGCCCGGACCGGCATGGGGGACAACGCCGCGCGGGACCTGCTCGGTGGCGAGCCCGGCGATGTGGGAGAAGCCTATGCCGACGCTGACGTCGTGGGCCTGCTGCCCGGCGCGGTGCCGGTCACGCTCATCCAGGGTGACGCCGACCGGCAGGTCCCGGTCGAGATGAACAGGCAACTTTCCCGCGCTGTCATTTCGAGCACGGTGGACGCCCCGTTCCGCTACGTCGAGCTCCCCGGGGTCGACCACTTCGCCCTCATCGACCCGGCGTCCGACGCCTGGCCCACCGTGCTGCGAGCACTGGCCTAACGACTCGCCGGGGCGCTGGAGCTGTCACTGGACCCAGGGCGCGTGCTCGGCCCCGGGATGGGGGGTGGTGCTGCCGTGAGGTGCGACGACGGCGGGTTTCGAGTCACTGGCGGCGGGGCGATCTGACCCGACCCCGACCCCGACCCCGACCCAGACCCCAACTCCACGAGGGAGCTGCGAAAGTGGTCGAGCGCCGCACCCTCGTCGATCATCTGCTGGCTCGTCGAGAAGCCCACCAGGGGGTCGATGGCAATCCGTCGAAGGTCGGCCCCGGACAGGGGCAAGGTCACAGTGTTCGAGTTTCCGATACCCGTCTCGAGCACGCCGACGGCTTGGCTCTGGCCGACCACCAAGACCATGGCGGTCAGCGCCTCGCGGTTGCCCGGGCCTGAATCACGATACGTGCCGGTGAGCACCCGAGTCCCGTCAGGCGAGGTCACGTCTGTGCAGTCGCTCATCCGAGGCGGTGACGCGCAGCTCGCCTCACCCACGCTCTTCGGGTCCAGCGCTGCGACGACCAGATCCACCCCCACCGAACCGACCTCGAACCCGATCTCCGCTTGCAGGTCACGGCCGCGAAGATTACTGCCCGCCACGCCCACTACCTGCGCACCGCCCGGCAGGTGGGTGAGCACCGCCGCAGCGAGCGCGCGCGGGTTGGAACGTACGAGCTGAGTCACGGTCCCGTCGGCCGGCGGGGTTGCGCCGTTGTCGAAGAGTCCCCCCTGAACACCGACAACCCCCGCGGTCACTACCACGGCGACTCCGGCCACGGCCGCGACTCCCTGTTGCACGCGGCGTCGGCTCCGAAGCCGCTGTCCCGTCGCCGTGCCCGCAACGACAAGCGTTGCCACGTCCAGCCGGACCTGACCGACCGCTGCCTCAAAGCGCTCGCGCACCAGGGTCTCGGTCCGATCTGCGTGCACTCCCGGCTCGGGCTCGTGAAAGGTCATGCGGTCGCCTCCTTCGAAGGGGCAAGGGTTTCGCGGAGTTTCGCCATCGCTCGCGATGAGCGGGTGCGGACAGCAGTCTCCGAGAGGCCGAGCTCTCGTGCCGTGTCAGCGACACTGCGGTCCTCCCAGTAGCGCAGGACTACGACCGCGCGGTCCGCCTGGTCCAGGCTGCCCATCGCGGCGAACAGGTCCAGGCGCAGATCCGGGTCCGACCCCTGGTCGAGGCCCTCCGTCATCGCGGCGGTCGGCCTCTCGCTGTTCCGTCGTACCCGCTGGTGCGAGAGGAACGTCTTGGTCAACGTCCCGTGGGCGTAGGCCTCGCGGCTGTCGGCCTTGCGGACCTTGCCCCAGGCGACGTAGAGCTTCGCGAGCGAGGTCTGCACGAGATCCTCAGCCAGCTGCCAGTCGCCGCAGAGCAGCAGCGCGCTTCGGAAGAGCCGCGGCGTGACCACAGACGCGAACTCGGTGAACTCCTCCGTGTCCACGCCGCGACCAATCACCTGATCCCCGATCCGACCGCCATACCCGATAGACGCTTCACCTCCCGCCCAGCGTGACAGCCCGCCCGCCGCGTTTGCCTGGCTGGCCCGGCAAGCACCCCCTGTGCCGCCCAGATCTGCGTGGCAGAGGGGACACCTGCGTGGCGAGCCACGCAACGCACCTTCCGGCAGAACCCCTGGGCGGGCAGAGGGCGGAGGTGAGGGCGG
>JBBJMF010000040.1:0-22841 GCA_037719575.1 Nocardioidaceae bacterium | reverse complement strand
ACCCAGCTCCATTCCGAACCTGGAAGTTAAGCCCTTCAGCGCCGATGGTACTGCATGCGGGAGCGTGTGGGAGAGTAGGACGTCGCCGGACGTCCTTTGGTACGGGCCGCCTGCGGGCGGCCCGTACCGCTGTGTCGACCCATGTGTCGGCCCAATGTCGGCACGTTCCGGCCAGCCGATCCGACTTGGGAGGGGAGCCGCCATGAGTGACCGAAGCGGTGCTCGCGGAGGATCATCGCGGACGCGCCGGCCGGCAGCCGGCGACCCGAAGCGCGGCGACGCCTCGCGGTCGCGCAGTACTGCCGGCCGATGGCGACGGGACGAGCTTCCCGCGACCGAGCGCACCGAGGTGCAACGCGCCTACGACGGTCCGCCGCTCACCGATGACATCACCGGCAAGGAGCTCGACTCGAGCGTCACGAACCAGCTCAAGTCGCTGCCGGAGAAGCTTGCCGTCCGGGTCGCCCGTCATCTGGTCGCCGCGTCGCGGCTGATGGACAGCGATCCTGAGACGGCCTACCAGCACACGGTCGCCGCTCGCGCCAGGGCGGCCAGGGTTGCCGTCGTCCGGGAGGCCAGCGGGGAGGCAGCCTACGCGGCGGGCAACTTCAAGGACGCCCTGTCGGAGCTGAAGGCTGCCCGGCGTCTCAGCGGTGACCCGCTCTACCTGCCGATGATGGCCGACTGCGAGCGCGCCCTCGGCAGACCTGCCCGGGCGCTGGCGATCGCGAAGGATTCCGCCGTCGCGACGCTCGACGAGGCCGGTCAGATCGAGATGCGGATCGTGGAGTCCGGTGCCCGACGTGACCTCGGCGAGACCGCAGCCGCCGTGCGCACTCTGGAGGGCCGGGAGCTCCGGTCGCGCACCCGCGGGGACTGGTCGCCGAGGTTGCGTTATGCCTACGCCGAAGCGTTGCTCGCCGACGGGCAGCGAGCGGCGGCGCGCGAATGGTTCGAGCGAGCCGCCGGCGTCGACGCCACCGGCGCCACCGACGCCGCGGAGCGGGTGATGGAGCTCGACGCGGTGGACCCGCGCTAGCCGAGCGCCACCCGACGTTGTCCACAGCTGCGCCGCTCGCCCGGGCTGTCCACAGGCTGCAGCGAAACCTGCCCCACCGCGTGGTGCCCGCTGACAACATGGCGGCGAGGAGGTGAGGCGGATGGCAGACAACACGGCTACCATCATCGACGCGAGTGTCGGGCCGAGCACGACAGGTGGACCCGACACGGTTGACCTGGACGTTTTCGGGCGCAACGAGGTGATCCTGTGCGGCCGGGTGTCGATCCTGGCTGACGAGCGGAGCCTGCCGAGCGGCGACTCGATCCTGACGACGAGGATCGTCGTCGACCGGGAAGCCCCGCGGCGGGGGACGCCCGGATCCGGCCGGTCGCGCCAGCGGGTGGATGCCATCGACTGTGTGGCCTGGACGGCCCGGGTTCGGCAGACGATCCGTCGATGGCAGCCGGGTGACAAGGTGCTCGTCAAGGGGTCGATCAGACGACGGTTCTACCGCACGGACCGGGGCGTGGTCAGCCGCGTTGAGGTGGAGGTCACGCAGGCGCGTCGACTGGCGACCGGCGGAACCCCTGCGCGAGCCAGGTCCCCGGACTGACCGGCCCGCGGGGTCAGCTCTCGTCGTCGAAGGCGCGCATCACCAGGCCCATCCGGGGTTTCGGGCCGAACGAGGTGGACTTGTGGGGCATGATCTTGCCGGACCGGGCGATCGTCATCACGTCGGCGACGGTCGTGGGGTGAAGCAGGATCGCCACCCCGCCTTCCTGGTGTGCACTGTGCAACGTCTGTGGCACCGTGTGGTGGTAGCCCAGCCGGTCGTCGGTGACCGACCAGGCGGGGAGCAGGCCCTCGTGCAGCTGCTCCACGTCGGTCACGACGTCACCGCCGGACGCGGGCAGCCGCAGGGTCTGCTCGAGGACCCCGTCGGTGACCACCAGTTCTCCGGAGCGCCGGGGCAGTCGCGGCACCCGGCCGTCCAGGCGTCGCGACTCGACCCACTCGAAGCCGGGCGGTGGTCTCAGCGCGGCGAGGGACACCTCGGCAATGCTTCGATGGATCGCGCCGAGCTGCAGGGGGAACACGGACTGGTCGATGATCAGGGCGAGCCCACGGTCCCAGGGTCCCGGCCCGTCGCCGATGGAGCGGTGCCGGCGGCGCAGTTGCTGGTACATCGCGTACCGGTGGTGGCCGTCCGCGATGAGTGCCTGGTGAGGTTTGAGCGCGGTTCGGATCAGGCGCATGGTGGCCGGATCGGTGATCGACCACACCCGGTGGTAGGTCCCGTCGCTGGCTACGACGTCGGTCAGCGGAGGCCGTTCGCGGGCGCTGGCGATGCAGGCGCTGGCGGTCTCGTCGCCGTCGTACACCAGCAGGATCGGCTCGAGGTTCGCCCTAGCGGCGACCATCATCGCGAGCCGGTCGGCGACGATCGCGGGGATCACACCCTCGTGCGGCAAGATCACGCCGCTGTCGGGCTTGTGCAGCTCGACGGCGGCCACGATTCCGCAGACCCGATGAGCGGCATCCCCGTACTCGTAGACATAGAGCCCCGGCTCGGAGTCGGTCAACAGCGTGGTCTGTCGCCGCCATCGGGCGAGCCGCTTGGCAGCCGCGATGTAGGGGTCGTCCGCGGCTAGCGGTTCGTGCACCAGCCTGGGCAGGATGAGCCGCACGATGTTGCGCGGATGGGAGGCGAGCAGGTCCTCTATCATCGCGCGGTCCATCACGTCGTACGGTGGACACGTCACCTTGCCGATGTCGTCGACCAGGGCCGGGTTGAAGCGCATCGCCGCAAACGGGCGCAGCCGCAGCTTCGGCGTCGGGTGCGCGTCGGGTTCGGCCACGATGCATCGTACGGCGACCGAGCGTTTCCCCGGAGAACTCGACCCGAGAGAGCCTGACGTGACACCAGCCGCCGCCACCTTGCACGGCTGCAGCGAGCCGCTCTGCGTGCGCTACGACTGCGCGATGCTCGACCTCGACGGGGTCGTCTACCGAGGGACGGCCGCCATCCCGGGTGTCCCTGACCGCCTGCGACGGGCCAGCGAGGCGGGCATGACGCTGGCGTTCGTCACCAACAACGCCGCTCGTACGCCGGAGGGCGTCGCCAGCCAGCTGCGGGACCTGGGTATCGACGCCTCATCCGCCGACGTCGTCACGTCGGCACAGGCGGCAGCGCGGGAGGTCGCGACGCGGGTCCCCGCCGGCGCGCGGGTGCTCGTCGTCGGCGGCGAAGGGCTCGAGGTTGCCCTTCGGGAGCACGGTCTGGCCCCGGTGGCGAGCCTGTCCGACGACCCGGCTGCCGTGGTCCAGGGCTTTCACCCGGACGTCGGATGGCGCCAGCTCGCCGAGGCGGCCTACGCGGTCGCCGCCGACGTGCCGTGGGTGGCATCGAACCTCGACATGACCGTGCCGACAGCCGCCGGTATCGCGCCCGGGAACGGCTCACTCGTCGCCGCGGTGGCAGCGGCGGTGGGTCACGGCCCGGATGTCGTGGCCGGCAAGCCGCACCGGCCCCTCTTCGACGAGACCCTGCTGCGCATCGGTGCGGAGCGCCCCCTCGTGGTCGGCGACCGCCTCGACACCGACATCGAGGGCGCCAACCGATGCGGTGCCGACTCGTTGCTGGTGATGACCGGTGTCACCGACGTCGCCGCGCTGTGTCGGGCCGGGCCGGCCGGCCGGCCGTCGTACGTCGCCTGGACCCTCGACGGACTCCTGACCCCCCACGCAGCGCCGGAGCTGCACCACGGGGTCTGGCGGTGTGAGGACTGGGTGGTCTCGATCGCCGACGGGGCCCTGACAGTGAACGAGCCAGGCGCCGACCGGGCGGTCGGGCTGCGTGCGGTCACGGCTGCGGCCTGGCGGTGGTACGACGACCGGGAACCCGTGGCCGGTGCAGCGGAGGAGCTCGACATCACCGACGCATGTCGAACGCTGCGTGCCTCGTAGACGCGAACGCGGACGCTGACGTGCCACACTTGCCATCAGGCCAGGACAGGAGGGCAGCGGAGATGGGCGAGGACAGCATCGGCACCGCGACCACAGGGGACGAACGGGTCAACACCGTCGTGGCTCGGCTCGACGAGCTGGGCACCCTCGACCTTCCCGGCCAGCTGAGGCTGTTCTCCGAGCTCCACACGTCCCTGGTGGCAGTGCTCGACGCGCACCCGGCACCCGAGGATGCCGGCCAGCACCCGACCGGCGCCGGCGAGACGCCACCTCCCGCGTCCTGAGCCGATGCCGCGTCGTCAGCGGCTGGACGCCGAGCTGGTACGACGAGGTCTGGCCCGCAGCCGTGACCACGCCGCCCAGCTGATCTCGGCCGGTCGGGTCAGCGTCGCCGGCGCGGCGGCTACCAAGCCCGCCACCGGGGTCTCCGTCGCCGCGCCCGTGGTCGTGACCGACGACACCGCCTCGCCCGACTACGCGTCGCGCGGAGGACACAAGCTCACCGGAGCACTCGAGGACTTCGGCCTCCTCGGGCTGAACGTCGTGGGTCGGCTCGCGCTCGACGCCGGCGCCTCGACCGGGGGGTTCACCGATGTGCTGCTGCGGGCGGGCGTCGCGTCGGTGACCGCCGTCGACGTGGGCTACGGCCAGCTCGCGTGGGCGCTTCGGCAGGACCCGAGAGTGACCGTCATGGACCGCACGAACGTGCGCGACCTTCGACCCGGCTCGGTGATGCCGCCTCCGGACCTCGTCGTTGCCGACCTCTCGTTCATCTCCCTCGGCCTCGTGACGGCGTCTCTGGCGGGCGTCGCCACGGGTGACGCGGACCTGGTCCTCATGGTGAAGCCGCAGTTCGAGGTCGGCAAGGACCGACTGGGCAAGGGGGGTGTGGTGCGTGACAATCAGACCCGCATCGACGCCGTGCTCGCCGTCGCCGAGACGGCCGCCGAGCTCGGCCTCGGGGTGCGCGGGTGCTGCGCCAGTCGGCTGCCCGGTCCGGCTGGCAACGTCGAGTACTTCCTGTGGCTGCAGCGAGGCGCACCCGTGGTCGACCCGGCACATGTCCGCGAGGTCGTTTCTGCGGGTCCGCGGTGAGAGGCTAGTGCCGTGACGAGCATCCCCCACCTCGAGGCGCCGGCTGCCCGCGGCGAGCGCCGGGTGCTCGTCATCACGCACACCGGACGGCCTGCGGGGGTGGATGTCGCGCGTGAGATCACCAAACGGATGACGGAGCTGGGAATCCGGGTCCGGATGGGGGCGAGCGAGGCCGGCGTCGTCGACGCGGCGGCGGCCGAGACCGTCCCCGACGGCGAGGACCCGGCCGCGGGCTGCGAGGTCGCGGTCGCGATCGGGGGGGACGGCACGATCCTGCGCGCAGCGGAGATCACCCGACCGAGTGGCACACCCGTCCTCGGCATCAACCTCGGTCACGTCGGGTTCCTGGCGGAGGCCGAGCGTGCCGATCTCGAGGCCACCGTGGACGCCGTCGCCTCGCGATCGTACGTCGTGGAGGAGCGCCTCACCATCGACGTCGCGGTGGTCCGCGAAGGCGAGGTGGCGAGCCGCGGGTGGGCGCTCAACGAGGCGAGCGTGGAGAAGGCGGCGCGGGAGCGCATGTTGGAGGTCGTCGTCGAGATCGACGACCGGCCGCTGTCGCGCTGGGGATGCGACGGCGTAGTGTTCGCGACCCCCACCGGCTCGACCGCCTACGCGTTCAGCGCGGGGGGCCCGGTCGTCTGGCCGCAGGTCGACGCGCTGCTTCTGGTTCCGCTGAGCGCGCACGCGCTCTTCGCGAGGCCGCTCGTGACGGCCCCCACGTCCCGGCTGGCCGTCGAGGTGCTGCGCGGGACCGAGGGCGGCGGGGTGCTGTGGTGCGACGGTCGTCGCACGCTCGACCTCCCTCCGGGTGCCCGGATCGAGGTGACGAAGAGCGATCGGGCCGTCCGGCTCGCCCGCCTGCGCCTCGCTCCGTTCACCGATCGGCTCGTCGCCAAGTTCGACCTGCCGGTCGGCGGCTGGCGTGGTGCGGCGGAGCGGCGGCCTGACAGCGGTCCGGCGGAGGACCAGCGCGATGCTTGAGGAGCTGCGCATCTCCTCCCTCGGGGTGATCGACGAGGCGACGCTGGAGTTCGGCCCCGGCCTCAACGTCGTGACGGGCGAGACCGGCGCCGGCAAGACGATGGTGGTGACCGCCCTCGGGTTGCTGCTCGGTGCCCGAGCGGAGCCCGCGGTGGTCCGGCAGGGGGCGGCTCGGGCGCGCGTCGAGGGTGCGCTCGGCATCGGCCCCGACGACGAGGTCGTCGGCCGGGCCGAGGAAACCGGCGCCGTGATCGACGACGGTGTCCTGCTGGTCGGTCGCACGGTGTCTGCCGAAGGCCGCTCGAGGGCGACGGCCGGTGGAGCGTCGGTTCCCGCTGGCGTGCTCGGTACGCTGACGAGCGAGCGGGTCGTCATCCACGGCCAGGCCGACCAGCAGCGCCTTTCGCTGCCGGTGCGCCAGCGAGAGTGTCTCGACGCCTTCGGTGGGGAGCCGCTCACCGTTGCGCTCGCGGCGTATCGAGCCACGTTCGAGCGGCTCAAGCTCGTGCGCGAGACGCTTCACGAGGTTGTCTCGCAGGCCCGCGAGAGAGCCCAGGAGGCGGACCTGCTGCGCCACGGTGTTGGCGATATCTCGGCCGCGCAGCCACTGCCCGACGAGGACCTCGCGCTGGTCGCGGAGGAGCAGCGACTGGCACACGCGGACGGCCTGCGCACGGCCGCCGAGCTGGCCCGGAGGGCGCTGGCGGGCGACGAGTCGGTAGGCGACGGACGTGACGCGCTGAGTCTGGTCGCCGCGGCCCGCAAGGCGCTCGACGAGGAACGCGACAACGACCCGGTGCTCGCTGACCTGGCGGAAACGCTCGCGGGCGCGTCGTACGCGCTCGTCGACGTCGCCGCCGACATCGCGTCGTACGCCGCGGCGGTCGACACCGACCCGACACGGCTCGCGGCGGTATCGGAGCGCCGTGCGGTGCTGACGTCGCTGATGCGCCGGTACGGTGACACGCTTCGTGACGTGCTGGCCTGGTCGGCGCGGGCCGTGGAGCGGTTGGTAGAGCTCACCGGCGACGAGTCCCGGGTCGACGAGCTGCGGACCGAGCAGGCTGACCTGGAGGAACGGCTGTCGAGCGCCGCGGTCAGGGTGAGCGAGCTGCGCGAGGCGGCCGGTGCCGAGCTCGCGCAGCGGGTGACCGCTGAGCTCGCCGGCCTGGCGATGGCGCACTCCGTCTTCACCGTCGAGCGCCTCGACTTGCCGGCCCCGGGACCGCACGGCAGGGACGAGGTTGTGTTCACTCTGGCGACGCATGACGGCGCCTCGCCCGTGGCGCTGGCGAAGGGGGCGTCCGGAGGCGAGCTGTCCCGCGTCATGCTGGCTTTGGAGGTCTGCCTGGCGGGCAGCACCCCGCCGGCCACGATGGTGTTCGACGAGGTCGACGCCGGCGTCGGCGGCAAGGCGGCCGTCGAGCTCGGCCGGCGGCTGGCGAGGCTGGCGGCCTCGTCCCAGGTGATCGTCGTGACCCATCTGCCCCAGGTCGCGGCGTTCGCCGACACTCATCACGTCGTCGTGCGCCGAAGTGACGGGTCGGTCACGACAAGCGGGGTGACCGCGCTCGACGAGGACGGCCGGCTGCGAGAGCTCTCCCGGATGCTCGCCGGCCTGGAGGACTCCGAGACCGCGCTCGCACACGCCACCGAACTGGTCGCGCTCGCCAGGGGCGACCGCCCCCGCTGAGGACGGCAGCGACTCGCGGCGCAGGTCCACGGATCGGCGGCCGCCGTGCGCGATGATGACGGACGATGAGGCTCTCCACGCTGCGCAGAACCCATACGAAACCCCTCCCCGGCGTCACCGCTGTGGCTAGGGTGGACCGCCGTACCCGCAACCTCGCGAAGCGCGTCAACCGCGGTGAGATCGCCGTGGTCGACCACCTGGACATGGACCGCGCGGCCGCCGTCGCGCTCGTCGAGGCAGGGGTCGTCGCGGTGGTCAACGCCGCGCCGTCGATCTCCGGCCGCTTCCCGTGCCTCGGACCTCGCCAGCTCGTCGATGCCGGGGTGGTGCTGCTCGACGACGTTGGCGGACGGCTGCTGTCCGCCGTGCACGATGGCATGCAGATCCGGGTCGACGGCGACAGCGTCTACGTGGGGGACGACATCATCGGTACGGGCGTTCGACAGGACCTGGAGTCGGTCGCGGCCGCGATGGAGGACGCCAAGGACGGCATCGCGAGCCAGCTCGAGGCGCTGAGCGCGAACGCGGTCGAGCACCTGCGCCAGGAGCGCGACCTGCTGCTCGACGGCGTGGGTGTCCCGCGGCTGGCGACGCCGATCAAGGGCCGTCAGGTCATGGTGGTCGTCAGGGCCTTCGACTATCGACGCGACCTGGCGTCCTTGAAGGCCTACATCCGCGAGAACTCCCCCGTGCTGGTGGGCGTCGACGGCGGAGCCGACGCGCTGATCGGGGCCGGCTACCGGCCGGACGTGGTGGTCTGCGACGGCGACGAGATCTCGGAGGCGGCCCTGCGGTGCGGCGCCGAGATCATTCTCAAGGCGGGCCGTGACGGCCGGGTATCTCTGGGTGAGCGGATCGAGCGTCTCGGCGTGCGGCACACGACGTTCGGGACGAGCTGCCCCGCGGAGGACGCCGCGCTGCTGCTCGCCCACGTCAACGCGGCATCACTGATCGTCACCGTGGGGATGCCCGCCGGCATCGAGGAGTTCCTCGACAAGGGGCGGGCCGGGATGGCCAGCTCCTTCCTCACCCGGGCCGCGGTGGGGTCCCATGTGGCCGATGCCAAGGCCGTCTCCCAGCTCTACACCAACCGCGTTCGCGGATGGCTGGTGCTCCTGCTCGTTCTGCTGGCGGTGGCCACCGTGTGTGCCGCGATCGCCACCACCCCCGTCGGCCAGGACTGGTGGGAGCAGCTGCGCCGCTGGGCCGTCGACGGGTACGGCTGGGCACGAAGCGCGGTCACGTGACCGCGCTCCGACGATACGTGTTCGCGATCGTCGCCGTCTGCGTGGCAATCGCTGCCGGCATCGCCCTCGGCAACGGCCCCCTGCAGGGCACCACCCCGGTGAACCATGGCGTGTCGCTGAGTCAGGCCAACTCCCGGCTTCGCGACCAGGTCCTCGCGCTGCGCCAGAACCAGGTGTTCAGCCAGGCCCTTGCCGAGGCGAGCGGTCCGGCGCTGCTGCGTGGTGAGCTGACGACCGTGTCGGTGGCGGTGTTCGTCCTGCCCGGGGTGTCGCGCGCCACCGTGACGGGCGTGACCCAGGCGATCACGTCGGCCGGGGGAGAGATCGTCGTCAGCGGCCACTTCAGGCCGATCCTCGTCGATCCGGCGAAGAAGACGTACGTCGACAGCGTCGCAACCAACTCGCTGCGCGGCCTCGAGGACCTCGCGTCGAGCGTCGCCTTGACGACGTACGCAAAGATCGGCTCGCTGATCGCCCGGGCCTACACGGGCCCCAGCGACGCGCTCGCCTTCGACGACGAAGCCACCGGGATCGACGCCCAGCTGCGCGGCGCGAGGCTGTTGACGCTGCACGCGGAGCCGGCCCGGCGGGCGAGTGCGATCGTGGTTCTCGCGCCGGGTGATCACGGCGGCACGAACGCGGTCTATGCCGCGCACCAGATCGAGCTCCAGCTCGTCGACGCGCTGGCCGCTGACGGCGACGGCGTGCTGGTCGCGGCGCCCGCCGAGTCCAGCCAGCCCGGTGGGCTGATCGCCGCGATCAACGACGCCGGAACCATGAAGAACGCCGTCGCCACCCTCAACGTGGTCGACACAACGGCCGGGCAGACCGCTTCGGTGGCTGCGCTCTCGGCTGCCGTCGCCGGCCAGCCGGGGGCGTTCGGGATGAAGGGCAGCGTTCCCGCCCTTCCGCCGGCGCTGGCTCCTGCCGGCTGACCGAGAGCCACCCGACCAGCGGCGGAGCTTCTCAGCTGCCCGCTGCGGCGTGGTGGTTTTCGTGCGCGGCCGGTTGCTTGATAGATTCGAACCCCGTGGACGGGCGGGATCTCCCGCCGCACTGACCTCCGCGGGAGTGGTAGTGGGCGCTGTAGCACCGACCAGGCATGTCTTCGTCACGGGCGGGGTGGCGTCATCTCTCGGCAAGGGCCTCACGGCCTCGTCGCTCGGCCGCCTCCTCAAGTCGCGTGGGCTCAACGTCACCATGCAGAAGCTCGACCCCTACCTCAACGTCGATCCCGGCACGATGAACCCGTTCCAGCACGGCGAGGTGTTCGTCACCAACGACGGCGCCGAGACGGACCTCGACATCGGGCACTACGAGCGGTTCCTCGACGTCGACCTCGGGCAGAAGGCCAACGTCACCACCGGCCAGGTTTACTCATCGGTGATCGCGAAGGAGCGCCGAGGCGACTACCTCGGAGACACGGTCCAGGTCATCCCGCACATCACGAACGAGATAAAGGCCCGGGTCCGGGCCATGGCCGAGCCGGGGGTCGACGTCGTCATCACCGAGATCGGCGGCACCGTCGGCGACATCGAGTCGCTGCCCTTCCTCGAGGCCGCCCGGCAGATCCGCCACGACGTCGGTCGCGCCAACTGCTTCTTTCTCCACGTCTCGCTTGTGCCCTACATCGGACCGTCCGGCGAGCTGAAGACCAAGCCAACCCAGCACTCGGTCGCCGCGCTGCGCTCGATCGGCATCGCCCCCGACGCGATCGTGTGCCGCTCCGACCGGGAGATCCCGCAGAGCGTCAAGCGCAAGATCTCGCTGATGTGCGACGTCGACGACGAGGCAGTCGTGGCGGCGGTCGACGCGGTGTCGATCTACGACATCCCCCGGGTGCTGCACTCCGAGGGCCTGGACGCCTACGTCGTACGCCGGCTCGCGCTGCCGTTCCGCGACGTCGAGTGGCGGCAGTGGGACGAGCTGCTGCACCGCGTGCACCACCCGGACGAAGAGGTCACCGTGGCCCTCGTCGGCAAGTACGTCGACCTGCACGACGCCTACCTCTCGGTCGCCGAAGCCCTGCGGGCGGGCGGGTTCGCGAGCTCCGCGCGGGTCAACATCCGCTGGGTGGCATCCGACGAGTGCGAGACACGCGAAGGCGCCGCCGCCTTGCTGGCCGACGTCGACGCGGTGTGCGTCCCCGGAGGTTTCGGCGTCCGCGGGATCGAGGGCAAGGTCGGCGCCCTGCGCTATGCCCGGGAGGCGAGGATCCCCACCCTGGGCCTCTGCCTCGGCCTGCAGTGCATGGTGATCGAGTTCGCCCGTCACGTCGCGGGCCTGAAGGACGCCGGCTCGACCGAGTTCGACCCGACCACCAGCCAGCCGGTGATCGCCACCATGGAGGAGCAGAAGGCGATCGTCGACGGCGCGGGTGATCTCGGCGGCACGATGCGGCTCGGCCTCTATCCGGCCGACCTGGCGCCCGGCTCGCTCGTCGCCGAGGCGTACGGCGCGCCGCGCATCGACGAGCGTCACCGGCACCGCTACGAGGTCAACAACGCCTACCGCGGCGAGCTCGAGCTTGCCGGAATGGTGTTCTCGGGGCTCTCCCCGGACCGCGAGCTCGTCGAGTTCGCCGAGCTGCGGCGAGACACCCACCCCTACTACGTGTCGACCCAGGCCCACCCGGAGCTGCGGTCGCGCCCCACCAGGCCGCACCCGCTGTTCCGGGGGCTGATCGCGGCGGCGCTGGACCGTCAACGCGAGCTCCGGCTCCCGGTCGACGAGACCGGTTTGCGCCGTACCCCCGTCGAGGCGACTGCTTGACAGACAGTGAGCTCGCCGATACGAGCATGTCCTGGCCCGTGGTCTCCACCACGGACATCTACCAGAGCTACGTCATCGGCGTTCGTCGCGACACCTTGGCGAACGACGACGGCAGCACGTTCACCCGCGACGTTATCGCCCACAAGGGAGCGGTGGCCATCTTGGCCGTCGACCACGCGGATCGAGTGCTCATCCTCACCCAGTATCGCCACCCGCCGGCTCAGCGGATGGTGGAGCTGCCGGCGGGACTGTTGGACAAGGAGGACGAGGAGCCGCTCGAGGCCGCCAAGCGAGAGCTGGCCGAGGAGGGACAGCTCGAGGCGACGAGGTGGTCGCCACTGCTCGAGCTCGTCCTGTCACCGGGAACCAGCGACGAGCTCATCACGATCTACCTTGCAGAAGGCGTCCGCGACACCGCCGTACCGGCCGGCTTCGTCGCCAACGACGAGGAGGCTTCGATGACGCGGAGGTGGGTGCCGATGTCGGACCTGGTCGACGCGATCCTCAGCGGGGCCGTCAGGAACTCGGTGCTGGTCGCCGGTGTACTCGCCGCCTGGGTGAGCCGGCAGCGGGTGGCCGGTTAGCCGTCGGTTGAATCCTGCTCCCGGTCACCGGCAGCGGTGAGATCATGGTCGATAGGATCCTCGGGCGCCCGCGGAGCGCGGGTGTCATCCGTCCGGAGAAAGGCGCGACATGCTTGTCGGCGTACCCACAGAAGTCAAGAACCACGAGTACCGGGTGGCGATCACGCCGTCGGGGGCCCACGAGCTGATCACGCACGGGCACGACGTCGTCGTCCAGGCCGGTGCCGGGGGCGGGTCGTCGATCACGGACGACGAGTACGTCGCAGCGGGGGCCAAGATCGCGCCGACGGCCGACGACGTGTGGCGGGCCGGCGAGCTGATCCTCAAGGTCAAGGAGCCGATCGCCGAGGAGTACGAGCGGATGTGCGACGGCCAGACGCTCTTCACCTACCTGCACCTCGCGGCGTCCCGCGACTGCACCGACGCGCTGCTCCGCCAGGGCGTCACGGCGATCGCCTACGAGACGGTGCAGACGCCCGACGGGGCGCTGCCGCTGCTGGCTCCCATGTCGGAGGTCGCCGGGCGCCTCGCGCCGCAGTGCGGCGCCTACCACCTGATGCGCCAGGGTGGAGGACGCGGCGTGCTGATGGGTGGGGTCTCGGGCGTCTACGCCGCCAAGGTCGTGGTCATCGGGGCGGGGGTGTCCGGCATGAACGCGGCCGCGATCGCGCTCGGTATGCAGGCGGAGGTGCTGCTGCTCGACCGCAACATCGAGCGGCTGCGGCAGGCCGACCGGATCTACCAGGGCCACCTGCAGACGATCGCGTCGAACACCTACGAGGTCGAGCGGGCGGTCCTCGACGCCGACCTGGTCATCGGTGCGGTGCTCGTGCCCGGCGCCAAGGCGCCGACGCTGATCTCGAACGACCTGGTGTCGCGGATGAAACCCGGCTCGGTGCTTGTCGACATCTCCATCGACCAGGGCGGCTGCTTCGAGGACTCGCGGCCCACCACACACGCCGACCCGACCTACCCGGTGCACAACTCGATCTTCTACTGCGTCGCGAACATGCCGGGTGCCGTGCCCCACACGTCGACGTACGCCCTGACCAACATCACGCTCCCGTACGCCGTGTCGATCGCCGACAAGGGCTGGCGCGACGCCCTCCGCAGCGACCACTCGCTGGCGCTCGGGCTGAACACCCACGCGGGTGAGCTGACATACGAGCCGGTAGCGGAGGCCCACTCCCTCGACTACCGAACGCTCGAGGAGGTTCTCGCCTGAGTCTTCCGGAGCCGACCATAGGCGTGCCAGGGCCGGCCGAGCTTGCTCGGGCGGCCAGGACGTACCTCGACCACCTGGGCGTCGAGCGCGGCCTGGCTGCCAACACCTTGGCGTCGTATCGGCGCGACCTCCGGCGGTACGTGTCGTTCGCCGACGCGCACGGCCTGTCGGGGCTGGGCGACGTGTCGGAGCACGATGTCGCGGCGTTCCTCGCCGGCCTCCGCGAGGGCGACGCCGACCATCCGCCGCTCGGCGCGAGCAGCGCCGCCCGGACGCTGGTCGCTGTCCGGGGATTCCACAGGTTCGCCCTGCGCGAAGGGCTCAGTCCCACCGACCCGGCCCGCCAGGTGCTGCCCCCGACGCCCGCCAAGCGACTGCCGAAGGCGCTCCCGCTGTCCGACATCGAGGCGATCCTGGGGGCGGCGGGTAGCGCGGGCACCGCGCTCGCGATGCGCGACTACGCGCTGCTCGAGCTGCTGTACGGCAGCGGGGCTCGCATCTCCGAGGCCGTCGGGCTGGACGTCGACGACCTCGACCTCGATCCGGACGGAGCCGTGGTCCGGCTGTCCGGCAAGGGCGGCAAGGAACGGCTGGTGCCCCTCGGGAGCTATGCCGTCGAGGCGGTGGGGGCCTATCTGCAGCGCGGCCGGACGGAGCTCGCGCGCAGTGCTGGCCAGACCCGCAAGAGCGCCAGCGCGGTGTTCCTGAACTCGCGTGGCGGCCGGTTGTCCCGTCAGTCCGCGTGGGCGGTGCTCCGCCAGGCTGCCGAACGTGCCGGCGTCACCGCCGACGTCTCGCCGCACACGCTGCGGCACTCCTTCGCGACGCACCTGCTCGACGGTGGTGCCGACGTGCGGGTCGTCCAGGAGCTGCTCGGTCACGCCTCTGTCACCACGACCCAGATCTACACGCTGGTCACCGTGGACAAGCTCCGTGAGGTCTACGCGACCTCCCACCCCCGCGCCCTCGCCTGACCCTTCCCGACCATCCGCCCCTTGTTCCCGACGATCCGCCTCCTGTTCCCGATGATCCGCCTGTGGTTCCCGATGATCCGCCTGTGGTTCCCGATGATCCGCCTGTGGTTCCCGACGATCCGATGACGTCCGACGGATGGTCTGCTACCAGGGCCGGATGGTCTGCTACCAGGGCCGGATGGTCTGCTACCAGGGCCGGATGGTCAACAGGGTTGTCCCCAGCGGGGCGGAGCGTGTGCATGGGCCGCGGGTCGTCGTACACACCCCGTCCACAGATGTGCGAGGCGCCTTGTCCCGCATGCAATCGAGCGCCTAGAGTCGCAGCGGCCGGGTGATTTGGCGATCTGTAGACATGGAAGGTCCACCGTGAGCGAGCCGACTTTCGAAGCTCCGCCGAAGACATCGCGCGTCGGCGGCCGCCAGGCGACCCCGGGTGGAGCGCCGGACGATGCCACGCTGCACTCGATCGTCTCGGACGCCCCCGGCGGCCCCTCTGCGTCCCCGGCCGCAGTCGGCCGCCGAGGCAAGGCCGAGCCGTTGGGCCCGACCGGTCGCCCGCTTCCGGACTTCCCCGATCCGGCACCGGTCACGGCCGGCGCGAACGCCCGGGTCATCACGCTGTGCAACCAGAAAGGCGGCGTTGGTAAGACGACGACCGCGATCAACCTCGGCGCGGCGATGGCCGAGCTCGGCCGGCGGGTGCTGCTCGTCGACTTCGACCCGCAGGGGTCGCTGACGGTGGGGTTCGGCCTCAATCCCAACCAGATCGACACCACGATCTACCACCTGATGATGGAGAGCGGCGTGACGGTCGACGACGTGATCGTCGAGACCGGGGTCGAGGGCGTTCACCTGATCCCGTCGAACATCGACCTCGCTGGCGCGGAGATGCAGCTGATCAACGAGGTCGGGCGCGAGCAGGCCCTCGCGCGGGCGCTCGCACCGGCGTTGGATCGCTACGACATCGTGCTCATCGACTGCCAGCCGTCGCTCGGCCTGCTCACCGTCAACGCCCTGGCCGCGTCCGACGGCGTCATCGTGCCGCTCGAGTGCGAGTACTTCGCCCTGCGCGGCGTCGCGCTGCTCAAGGGCACGATCAACAAGGTGCAGCAGCGGCTCAACCCGCGGCTGACGATGATCGGCCTGCTCGGCACGATGTACGACGGTCGCACACTGCACAGCCGGGAGGTGCTCCGGACCTTGGTCGAGGGCTGGGGTGATGGCGTCTTCCACACGGTGATCCGCCGTACCGTGAAGTTCTCGGAGGCGACCGTGGCCGGCGAGCCGCTGACCGCCTATGCCACCACCTCGGCGGGTGCCGACGCCTACCGGCAGCTCGCCAGGGAGGTGCTTGCGCGGTGCCCCGACGCGTAGACCTGCCCGGCGCCGACGAGCTCTTCCGCACCACGAAGGACGCCGCCTCCCGGGCGACCAGCGCCGACGCGGACCGTGACGGCGACCGCATCAGACCGAGCGGCCGGATCCGGCACGACGAGAAGATCACGATCTACGTGACCGCGGACGAGCTGATGGCGCTCGAGCACACACGGCTCGCCCTGCGCGGCGGCCACGGCGTCGCGGTGGACCGGGGCCGGATCGTCCGCGAGGCGATCCACCTCGCGCTCGAGGACGTGGCCGAGCACGGCAGCGAGAGTGCGTTGGTTCGGCGATTGCGCGACCAGTGACCCGGTCGGCCCCCCAGTCGCGCACTCCCGACGACATCGCGTCGGACGGACCGGTCGACGGGTTCGCGGTCCATCTGGAGAACTTCGAGGGACCGTTCGACCTCTTGCTCCAGCTCATCTCCCGGCACCAGATGGACATTGGTGACGTGGCGCTCTCCCAGGTCACCGACGAGTTCATCGCCCATCTGAGGTCGCTGGGCTCCGAGTGGGAGCTCGACGCGACCACGAGCTTCCTCGTCATCGCGTCCACGCTGCTCGACCTGAAGGTGGTGCGGCTGCTCCCTTCGGCGGAGCTGGAGGACGAGGGGGACCTCGCCCTGCTGGAGGCACGGGACCTGCTCTTCGCCCGCCTCATGCAGTACCGCGCGTTCAAGCAGGCCGCGGCCCTGATCGCCACCCGGCTGGAGGAGGAGTCGCTGCGGGTGCCGCGCTCGGTCACCCTGGACGACCGGCTGGCGGCCCTGCTGCCCGACGTGCTGATCACGCTCGGGCCCGCCGAGTTCGCCGTGCTGGCCGCGCGGGTCCTGACCCCGAGGGAGCAGCCCGCGCTGGCCCTCGACCATCTGCACGCGCCGCACGTGAGTGTCCGCGAGCAGGCCGCGACCCTCGTCGGCCGGCTGCGTCGGGTCGGCAGCGCCACGTTCCGCTCGCTGACCGCCGACTCGCCGGACACGCTGACCACCGTCGCCCGCTTCCTCGCCCTGCTGGAGCTGTTCCGCGAGGGCACTGTCGCGTTCGAGCAGGTCACCCCGCTCGGCGAGCTGAGCGTGCGGTGGACCGGCTCGGACGACGGCGACATCGAGGTCGCGGACGAGTACGACGCAAGCCGGCCGCCGGCCGAGACCGAGGCGCCTGCGGAGTCGGTCACCGAGGCCGACATCGCCCGAATCGCCGACGGGTCGACGTCCGAGGAGATGAGCAGCCAGTGACCGACGAGCCTGTCGAGCCCTTCGGGGTGGCGAAGGACCAGTCCAGCGTCAAGGCGGCGCTCGAGGCGGTGCTGATGGTGACCGACCAACCGCTCGAGGCGGTGAGCCTGGCCCAGGCCGTCGGCCGTCCGCCCCGAGACGTCCTCGCCGCACTGCACGAGCTCACCGCCGAGTACACCGACCAGGGCAGGGGTTTCGAGCTGCGTGACGTGGGGGGCGGGTGGCGCTTCTACTCCCGCGCCGACTACGCCGACCTGGTCGAGCGCTTCGTCATCGACGGCCAGCAGGCCCGCCTCACGACGGCGGCCCTCGAGACCTTGGCCGTCGTGGCCTACCGTCAGCCGGTGAGCCGGGCGCGGGTCTCCGCGATCCGCGGGGTCAACGTGGACGGCGTCGTGCGCACGCTCACCTCACGCGGACTCGTCGAGGAGGCAGGGGTGGACCCCGAGAGTGGCGCTCACCTGTTCCGGACCACCGGCTACTTCCTGGAGCGCATGGGACTGTCCAGCCTCGACGAGCTCCCGGAGATCGCTCCGTTCCTGCCGGAGATGGCCGAGATCGAGGGAGAGCTGGACCTCGTCGGACCCGCAGGAGACCCGTGACCGACCAGCCGGCCACCGACAACGCGCCGCTGGAGGCGGTCGGACCGAGCGCCGGACAGGTCGGCGTACGGCTGCAGAAGGTGCTGGCCGAGGCGGGAGTCGCGAGCCGGCGACGCTGTGAGCAGCTGATGGCCGAGGGCCGGGTCGAGGTCGGCGGGTCGGTCGTGACCCAGCTCGGGGCCCGCGTTGACCCGGAGACCGCGGTCATCCGGGTGGACGGGAAGCGAGTCCTGGTCGCCTTGTCGCGGGTCTACCTGGTCGCCAACAAGCCGCGAGGCGTCGTGAGCTCGATGGCGGACGACGAGGGGCGCCCCGACCTGCGCACGCTGCTGGTCGGACGCCCGGAGCGGCTCTTCCACGTCGGGCGCCTCGACACCGACACCGACGGGCTGCTCGTGCTCACCAACGACGGCGAGTTCGCCCACCGGCTCGCGCACCCGTCGTTCGAGCTGACCAAGACCTACCTGGCGCAGGTCGAAGGAGTGCTCACTGCCGGGACGCGACGCAGGTTGCTCTCGGGCGTCGAGCTGAGCGACGGGAACGTTGCTGTCGACTCGGTGCGCACGGTGAGCAGCCACGAGCGACGCTGTCTGGTCGAGGTGGTGATCCACGAGGGGCGCAACCGCATCGTCCGGCGGCTCCTCGCCGAGGTCGGCCACCCCGTGCAGCGCCTGTCGCGCATCGCGGTCGGTCCGGTCCGGCTGGGCAACCTCCGGTCGGGACAGGTCCGTGAGCTGACGCCGGCGGAGCTCGGCACCCTGCTGGATGCGGTCGGGCTGTGACCGAGCGGCGTACGACGTCAGGCGAGCCGACGACCGGGCCGGTGCTGGTAGTGGGGGCGGGGCTGATCGGCACCTCGGTGGCACTTGCCCTGGACCGGCGTGGCGTGGCCGTCCACCTGCAGGACATCGACCCGGTCAACGCCGCGGTTGCCTCTTCCCGGTTGGGGAGCGCCGACCGGTCGCAGCCACTGGGGGAGCCAGCGCTCGTCGTGGTGGCGACACCCCCGGACCACCTGGTCGAGGTAATCGGCCAGGCCCTGCGGGCCTACCCAGGGGCCGTCGTGACCGACGTCGGCAGCGTCAAGCTGAAGCCTCTCGTCGACCTGCAGGCAACGGGTGCGGACCTGGCGCGCTACGTCGGTGGCCACCCGATGGCGGGCAGCGAGCGCTCCGGCCCGTTGGCTGCGGCGGGGGACCTGTTCGACGGCCGGACCTGGGCGGTCACCCCGCACGCGGCCTCCGACCCGCGGGCGGTGGAGGTGGTGGAAGGCCTGGTGTCGACCTGCGGGGCTGTCGTCGTCCACCTCTCGCCCCGGGAGCACGATCTCGCAGTGGCCCGCATCTCTCACCTCCCGCATCTGATGGCGGCGCTGACGGCGGGCCTCCTGCGGGACGCCCCGACGGCACACCTAGCGCTGAGCGGGCAGGGGGTGCGCGACGTCACGCGGATCGCGGCCGGCGACCCACGGCTGTGGCGGCAGATCGTGAGCGCGAACGCAGTGGCGCTCCACGGCTTGCTGAGCGACGTACGACGTGACGTCGACGGGCTGCTGGCCGCGCTCGACAACGGCGACGCGAACGCGGTCGAGGAGGTGCTGGTGACCGGGGCGGCAGGGGCGGCCGCTGTGCCGGGCAAGCACGGGGGGCCGCCCGTCGAGCTGGTGTCGGTCACGGTGACGATCCCGGACCGGCCGGGAGCGCTTGCGCAGCTCTTCACCGAGGTGGGCACGCTGGGGGTCAACATCGAGGACGTCCGCATCGACCACGACCCGGCGCGGGCCTACGGTCTGGTCGAGGTCGACGTCGCCGAGCCAGCGGGGGAGGCCCTCGCGGAGTCCTTGCGGGAGCGAGGATGGGCCGCCCACCGGTAGCCTTGGCTGCCATGGCCTCCGCAGACCCGGCGCTCGCGCACGTCGTGATCGCGATGGACGGCACAGCCGGGGCGGGCAAGTCGACAACTAGCCGCGGCGTCGCCCAAGAGCTGGGCCTGCGCTACCTGGACACCGGCGCGATGTACCGCGCGGTCACGTGGGAGATGCTGCGGTCGAGCACGCCGGTGACCGACCCGTCCGCGGTGGCGGCGCGCGCGGCGACGCTGTCCCTCGACTCGGGTACCGACGCGAAGGCGCCCACGATCGCGCTCGACGGCGTCGACGTGTCCCGGGAGATTCGCACCGACGCGGTCACCGCGGCGGTCAGCCAGGTCAGCGCGGTGCCTGCCGTGCGGACGCTGATGGTGGCCCGGCAGCGCCGGCAGATCGGTGACGGCGGCATCGTCGTCGAGGGGCGCGACATCGGCACCGTCGTGGCACCAGGGGCCGACCTCAAGGTCTACCTGACAGCCGACCCCGCCGCCCGAGCCCAGCGGCGAATGGCCGAGCTGACGTCGCTCCACAACCGTGACCCGGTCTTCATCGAGGCCGACCTCGCCCGTCGGGACACGGCCGACTCCTCCCGGGAGGTCTCACCGCTGGCCGTCGCCGACGACGCGGTCACGGTCGACTCGACGTACCTCTCGCTGGACGACGTGATCGCCGCGATCGTGGAGCTGGCGCGAGAGCGTGTGGCGGTGCGCCGTGGTGGCTGAGGCGACCGGACGGCGCGACGTACCGATCCTCGACGGGGTGGCGACACCGCCGGCCCGGTGGATGTGGTTCGGCCGCTTCCTGGTACGACGGCTGCTGGCCCGCTACGACGTGCACGTGCAGGGCCTCGACCTGATCCCGGCGACCGGGCCCGTCATCGTGGCGTCGAACCACATGGGATACCTGGACGGGCCCATGCTGTTCGGAACGGCGCACCGGAACGTGCATGCGATGGTCAAGGAGTCGATGTTCAGCGGCCCCATGGGGTTCGGGCTCACGATGATGGGTCAGATCTGCGTCGACCGCTATCACCCTGACCCGTTGGCGGTGAAGAAGGCGCTGCGGGTGCTCACCGGCGGAGGGGTGCTGTCGATCTATCCCGAGGGGGCCCGTGGCCGTGGCGATGTGGTGACGACGAAGCGGGGCGCCGCCTACCTGGCGCTGGTGACGGGTGCTCCCGTCGTGCCAGTGGCCTGCCTGGGCACCCGCTTGGACGGCCAGTCCCTGGAGTCGACTCCACCCAAGGGGACGCGCCTGGACCTGGTGGTCGGTCCGGCGATCACCGTCGACCCCGTGCCCTGGCCACGGACGAGGCAGCAGGTCGCGGCGGTCCAGGCGACGATCCAGGACGTGCTCGCCGGCCATGTGGCGCAGGCGATGCGCCACACCGGCCAGCCGCTGCCGGCGCTGCCGCCCACCCCGTCCGCGCCCCCCGAGGCAGAATCCTCCGAGGCAGAATGCCCCGAGAAGCGGGACCCCAGCTGATGACCACCGACGGCGCAGACCCTTCGGCCGCAGCAGCGGCCGAGGCGGAGCCGGCGACCGGCCCCGTCCCGGTCCTGGCCGTCGTCGGGCGGCCGAACGTGGGGAAGTCGACGCTGGTCAACCGGATCCTCGGCCGCCGCGAGGCCGTCGTCGAGGACATTCCCGGCGTGACCCGTGACCGGGTGCCCTATGACGCCGAGTGGAACGGCCGGCGGTTCACCGTCGTGGACACCGGCGGGTGGGACCCTGATGCGCGCGGTCTTGCCGAGCAGATCTCCCTGCAGGCGGAGGTCGCGGTGACGCTGGCCGACGCGGTGCTCTTCGTCGTCGACACCGTCGTCGGCATCACCGACGCCGATGAGACCGTGGTCAGGGTGCTGCGCAGGTCGGGAAAGCCGGTCGTGCTGGCGGCCAACAAGGTGGACGACCTGCGTGGCGAGGCCGACGCCGCCGGGCTGTGGAACCTCGGGCTCGGCGAGCCCTACTCGGTCTCGGCGCTGCACGGGCGCGGCAGTGGCGACCTGCTCGACGCCGTACTCGCCGCTCTCCCGGAGGCACCGCCGGAAGCCTTCGACGCCCCGCGCGGCCCGCGCCGGGTCGCGATCGTCGGCAAGCCCAACGTGGGCAAGTCCAGCCTGCTGAACCAGCTGGCGGGGGAGTCCCGCGTCGTCGTCCATGAGGTCGCGGGCACGACGGTCGACCCGGTCGACGAGATCGTGACGCTGGGTGGCCGGCAGTGGCACTTCATCGACACCGCCGGTATCCGCCGCCGGGTGAGGGAGGCCAGCGGCCACGAGTTCTACGCGAGCCTGCGCACGAGCTCCGCGATGGAGCGGGCCGAGGTGGCCGTCGTGGTCATCGACGGCAGCCAGCCGTTGACCGAGCAGGACCAGCGGATCATCGGCAACGTCGAGGAGTCCGGGCGGGCGGTCGTGATCGCGTTCAACAAATGGGACAAGGTCGACCAGGAACGCCGCTACTACCTCGACCGAGAGATCGAGCGTGAGCTGGTCCGTGTCCAGTGGGCGCCGCGGGTGAACATCACGGCACTGACCGGATGGCACGTCGACCGGCTGGTGCCCGCCCTCGACAAGGCGATCGCGGGCTGGGAGACCAGGGTGCCGACGGGGGAGCTCAACGCGTTCCTCGGCCGGCTCGTGGCGGCCAACCCGCACCCGGTGCGCGGCGGGAAGCAGTCGCGCATCCTGTTCGCGACCCAGGCCTCCGTCGCTCCGCCGGTTTTCGTCCTCTTCACGTCGGGCCTGCTGGAGGCGGCGTACACCCGCTTCATCGAGCGTCGGCTGCGCGAGGAGTTCGGGTTCGCGGGTACGCCGATCCACATCACCGTCAAACCCCGGGAGAAGCGCAAGCGTCGGTGAGCCGGCCGGTTCTCGCTCGGTTGGCTCGCGGGGCTTTGTCCGTGCCTGACCTCCCTGCGATAGGCTGACGCCCGCTCCGCTGCGGGTAGGCGGGCATCGGGCTGTGGCGCAGTTTGGTAGCGCACTTGACTGGGGGTCAAGGGGTCGCAGGTTCAAATCCTGTCAGCCCGACCAATGTGATGTCTCAAGACATCGGCGACACCTGGACCTGCGGTTGCGGGTTCGGGTGTTGTCGTTTCGGGGGTGTTCTGGTGGGTCCTTTGGGTGCTGCGGTGGGCTGGTAGTCGCGGGTGGGGTGGAGGATCAGCTCGCGCAGGAGCTCGCCGGTGGCTGCGTTGACGACGCGGATCTGG
>JBBJMF010000119.1:0-7499 GCA_037719575.1 Nocardioidaceae bacterium | reverse complement strand
CATCCGCATGGTGCGAGCCTGCCACCTCTCGGTCATCCGCCGCCCGGTTCCCCTGAACGCCTCAACTACGCTCGTCCCTCAGAGCTCATCGACGAGCTCCTGTTGCGGTGACCCCACGAATCCGCCCTGGCCAGCCAGGCAAACGGCCCCCGGCGGCCCGGCAAGACGCCCGTCACGCGCTGAGGGCGGCCGCCACCACGTCCTTGGCCTCGGCCTGCACCTGCGCCAGGTGGTCGGGCCCCCGGAACGACTCGGCGTAGATCTTGTAGACATCCTCGGTCCCGGACGGCCGGGCCGCGAACCAGGCCGACTCCGTGCAGACCTTCAACCCTCCGACCGGCGCTTGGTTGCCGGGCGCGGTGGTGAGCGTGGCCGTGATCGGCTCCCCCGCCACCGAGGTCGCGGTCACGTCGGAGGGCGACAGGCGGGCGAGCTTGGCCTTCTGGTCCCGGTCGGCGGGTGCGTCGATGCGTGCGTAGGCCGGGTCGCCGTGCCGCGAGACGAGGTCGTGGTAGTGCTCGCTCGGGCTGCGGCCGGTGACCGCCAGGATCTCGCTGGCGAGCAGCGCGAGGATCATGCCGTCCTTGTCGGTCGTCCAGACCGAGCCGTTCATCCGCAGGTACGACGCTCCCGCGGACTCCTCGCCCCCGAAGCCGACCGACCCGTCCAGCAGCCCCGGCACGAACCACTTGAACCCGACGGGGACCTCCAGCAGCGTCCGCTCCAGCTCCGCCGCCACCCGGTCGATCATCGAGGAGCTCACGAGCGTCTTCCCGACGGCGGCCCGCGTCGCCCATCCCGGCCGGTGCCCGAACAGGTAGCCGATGGCCACCGCCAGGAAGTGGTTGGGGTTCATCAGCCCCGCGTCCGGCGTCACGACGCCGTGCCGGTCGGCGTCGGCGTCGTTGCCCGTCGAGATGTCGAAGCGGCCGCGGGCCGCGATCAACGACGCCATGGCGTTCGGCGACGAGCAGTCCATCCGGATCTTGCCGTCGGTGTCGAGGGTCATGAAGCGCCAGGTGGGGTCGACAGTCGGGTTGACCACGGTCAGGTCGAGCCGGTGGCGCTCGCCGATCGCTGCCCAGTAGTCGACGCTGGCACCCCCCATCGGGTCGGCGCCGACCCGGATGCCTGCGGACCGGATCGCGTCGAGGTCGACGACCGCGGTCAGGTCGTCGACGTACGCCGTCATGAAGTCGTGCGATGTGAGCCCTTCCGCCGCCTTCGAGGCGCCGACCCGCCGGACCCCGCGCAGGCCGGCCTCCAGCAGCTCGTTGGCCCGGCCGGCGATGAGGCTGGTGGCGTCGGAGTCGGCAGGCCCTCCGTGGGGCGGGTTGTACTTGAAGCCGCCGTCGCGTGGCGGGTTGTGCGACGGGGTGACGACGATGCCGTCGGCAGCGGGGCCGCTCGACGAGTTCGCGGCAAGGATCGCGTGGGAGACCGCGGGGGTGGGCGTGTAGGCGTCGCCGGAGTCGACCCGGACGTCGACGCCGTTGGCGACCAGTACCTCCACGGCGGTGTCCCAGGCCGGTCCCGAGAGGGCATGCGTGTCCTTGCCGAGAAACAGCGGGCCGGTGTAGCCCTGGGTCGCCCGGTACTCGCAGATGGCCTGCGTGGTCGCAGCGATGTGCGGGTCGTTGAAGGCGCCGTCGAGACTGGCGCCACGATGGCCCGACGTCCCGAACACCACGCGCTGGTCGGGGTCGCTCGGGTCCGGCGTCAGGTCGTGGTAGGCCGCGACGACGGCGTCCACGTCGATGAGGTCCTGGGGACCCGCGGGCTGTCCCGCTCGGGGGTGGGCCATGGGTCGCATCATCCGGTACCCGCGGTCGACTGTCGACAGGCGCCACCCCGCCGCGGAGCGATCGGACTGGTGAAACGTCGTACAGCCGAGTGTCCGTGACGCCTTACGGTTCTGCGCGCTTCTGTTATCGTCTCGTCTCATCACGAGGGGGTGGTGTGTGAAGGTCTTTGTCACGGGAGCCACGGGGGTGCTGGGAAGGGTCGCGGTCCGGGCGCTGCTCGACGACGGCCACGACGTCACCGGCCTCGCCCGGGGGCTCGACAAGGCCCGGCTGCTGGAGGACGCCGGCGTCACGCCTGCGTGCGTCCACCTGTTCGACGTCGAGCGGCTGACCGAGACACTGAGCGGGTACGACGCCGTCTGCAACCTGGCGACCCACATCCCGGTCGGGGCAGCCGGTCTGCGTCCCGGCGCCTGGCGGGTGAACGACCGGCTCCGAACCGAGGGCTCCCGCGCGGTGGCGACGGCCGCGGAGGCGGCAGGCGTGCGGCGGCTGGTGCAGGAGTCCGTGTCGTTCCTCTACACCGACGGAGGCGACGTCTGGATCACCGAGACCAGCCCATTGTCGGTCACCCGGGCGTTGGAGCCGGCGGCGGTCGCCGAGTCGAACGCCACGGCCTTCGGCTCGGCGTCTCGGGAGGCCGTCGTGCTGCGGTTCGGCAACCTTGTGGGTGACGAGCCGGCCACCAGGTGGCTCCTCGACCGAGCCCGGGCCGGACGACCCATCGGGTTCGGCGCGGCCGACAACTGGGCACACGTTGTGCACCCGGAGGATGCCGGGTCGGCTGTCGCGGCTGCCCTGCACTCGCCGGGTGGCGTCTACAACGTGGGAGCCGATCCGGTACGCCGGGCAGTGATGCTCGGCGTCATCGCCGAGACGGTCGACCGCTCGAGCGTCGGGTTCCTGCCACGCTTCGTCGTGAAGATGGCCGGTGAGCGACTCGAGCCGCTGACCCGGTCGCACCGGATCTCGTCGGCGAAGCTGCACGAGGCCACCGGCTGGAAACCCGCCCACCCGGTCTTCGACCAGCGTTGGGTCGAGACCTCCGCTCCCCGATGACCCCCGACGATCCGCCCCTCGTGACCGACGATCCGCCAATTGTTGCGGACGATCCGTCCCTCGTGACGGACGATCCGGAGGTGGACAAGGACGCCGATGGGCTCGAGCTACACCGCGAGGGGTCTCGTAGTCGACGGCTGGCGGGCGTCTTCGGCGACGTCCTTTCCGACTCGACGCGCGACGATGTCGACCACGAGACACCCGGCGAGCGTGCCCGGTCGGGGTCGCGCGACGACGAGATGCTCCGCGACGTTCCCCCGCACCACGGCTGACTCCGCAGGCGTCAGGCCCGTCCTTCGCGCTCCCGCAGCAGATCGCGGATCTCAGTGAGCAGCGCGATGTCCTCGGTCGGGGCCGACTCCGCCTCGTCGGGCTGGAAACGCTCGCGAGCCTTCAGGTAGGGCACGACGACGAAGAAGTAGACGACGGCGGCCAGGATGAGGAACGCGACGAGCGCGGTGAGGAACACCCCGACATGGACGCCGCCCGGTTGGTAGCTGGAGAAGTCCGGCGAGCCGCCCAGCTTGCCGATGACGTCGAGGATGACCTGGACGAACGCCGTGACGACCGCGGCGAAGGCGGCCGCCATGACGAACGCCACCGCCAGCTCGACCAGGTTTCCACGCAGGATGAACTCCTTGAAGTCCTTCATCGACAGAAGTCCTTTGCAGAAGGCGTCCCCGACGCGGAATGGGTCGCCACACGCTAGCAGCGCGGATACCTCCGGCAGATCCGGTGGCGCCCTGGTCAGTGACGCAGCGTCAGCGGCGCAACGTCAGTGATAACGCGGCGGTAGCGCTGGCCTGGGCGAGGGCGGCAGCTTCGGTGGGCGTGACGGCGAGCACCACCAGACCACCTTCCTGGTTGTCATCCGCGGGTCTCGGGAGGAGGAGCACCTCGACGTCGCCGACCACGAGGTCGGCGAGGGACGTGGCATCACGGGCGGCGTAGACGTCGATGCGGTTGCCCACCTCGAGCAGACCGACGACGGCGGCATCGCGGATACGCACGGGCGCGGCAACGGTGCCGTGTGGGTAGCTGGCGAGCAGCGAGGCGCCTAGAGTCCGGCGATCGGTAAGCGGCTCACCCCGGCGCAGCGGCCCGGCCACCACTCGTCCCACGACCGCGGCGACCGCGGCGGACGAGCCTGCGGGGACGACCGCCGGCGGCATCTCGACCACGACGACGTCCGAGGAGCTGAGCACGATCCCGCCGGCAAGGTCCCGCGCCGCCACGACCACCTCGCGTCTCGGCGCGTCGGCGGGTGCGACGGACTCGATGACGGCGAGGACGGCGGCGGCGGCCAGCAGAGCGCTCAGCGGCCGGCGGTACCTGACCAGCAGCCGACGTACCCGGGTGACGACGGCGTGCAGATCGGCCATGGCGTCACGCTAGAACGGCGACCCGACGGGTTCCGGCAACCTGTGCACAGCCCGAGCCAGATGCCTACCTGTGGATCAACGTGCGGAAGCAGGAGTCAGCTTCGAGCCACCGGAGGACGCGTCGGAGGAACCCTTGCCGTTGCGGGCCGAGCCGTTGCCGGAGCCCTTGTCGGACGAGCCCTGGCCCGACGATCCCTTGTCGGACGAGCCCTTGCCGGACGTGCCGGCGCCTGACGATCCCGGGGAGGACTCGGTCGACTCGGCACCCTTCGAGGCAGCCGAGGACTCGCCACTCTTCTCGGAGCCGGATGACGACTCTGACGAGACTCCGGCGCCGACCTTGTCGTCGCCCGAGGCAGCGGCGCGGCTGTCGTTGCGGTAGAAACCCGACCCTTTGAACACCACCCCGACGGCCGTCAGCACCTTGCGCAGCCGCCCTTGGCACGAGGGACACTCGGTCAACGTCGCGTCGGTGAAGCTCTGACGCACCTCGAGCTGCTCCCCGCACTCGGTGCAGGCGTACTGGTAGACGGGCACGGACGCTCCCTTCGGGTGTTGCGCTGGCAGCCGGGTCCACTCGCATCGGGTGGACCGACCAGTGGGTTAGCACTCGTCACCTTTGACTGCTAACGCAGGTCAATTGTGCGTCAGGACCCGCCGCGACGCAAAGCGGCGCGCATCGGGTCCGCTGCGTACCGCGAGTCGTCGACGGCACCGGCCCGAGGGGCAGAATGGTCGCCGTGTCCCGCAGCGCAAAGATCCTGACATGGGTCGCCAGCGTGCTCGTGGTGCTGCTCGTCGTGGGTTTCCTCACCGTCCGGTGGACGATCCACCGGTCGTTCCCCCAGACAACGGGAACGATCGATGTCGCCGGGCTCGAGCACCCGGTCACCGTGCTGCGCGACGGGGCCGGCATCCCGCAGGTCTACGCCGAGACGTCCGGCGACCTGTTCTTCGCACAGGGCTACACCCAGGCGCAGGACCGGTTCTTCGAGATGGACTTCCGCCGCCACCTCACGGCGGGGACGCTCAGCGCGATGTTCGGCAGGAGCGGACTCGAGACGGACATGTTCGTGCGCACCCTGGGCTGGCGTCGGGTGGCCGAGCAGGAGCTCCCGCTGCTCGCACCCGAGACGCGCACCTATCTGCAGTCCTATGCCGACGGGGTCAACGCCTACCTCGCTGACCACAGTGGCGCCCGGCTGTCGTTGGAGTACGCCGCCCTCCGGCTGGACGGCCTGGAGTACACGCCGGCGACCTGGACCCCCGTGGACTCCCTCTCCTGGCTGAAGGCCATGGCCTGGAACCTCGGCTCCAACATCCAGGATGAGATCGACCGCTCACTCGAGTCGACAAGGCTCACCGAGTCCCAGATCGCGGCGCTCTACCCGCCGTATCCCTATGCGACCAACCTGCCGATCGTCAACCAGGGGGCGGTCGTCGACGAGGTCTATGAGCAGGACGCCACGCACGGGGGCACCCGCCTCCCACCGCGGCCCGCCTTCCCGGATCGGGCTTTCGGACCTGCGCTCGCCTCCGCGGGTGACGCATCCTCGAGCCTCAGCGACCTGCTCGGCACGGGTGACGGCATCGGCTCCAACGCCTGGGCGGTCTCCGGGGACCACACCGCGAGCGGGATGCCGATGCTCGCCAACGACCCTCATCTCGACGCCTCGATGCCGGGAATCTGGTACGAGATGGGCCTGCACTGCCGCCCGCTCACCGCGGCGTGCCCGTTCGACGTCTCCGGCTTCACGTTCGCCGGGCTCCCGGGCGTGGTGATCGGGCACAACCGGACCGTCGCCTGGGGCTTCACCAACCTGTATCCGGACACTCAGGACCTCTACCTCGAGAAGGTCGACGGTGACCGCTACCTCTTCAACGGGTCGTGGCTCCCGCTGCAGACCAGGCGCGAGTCGTTCGAGATCCGCGGGGAGAGTCCGGAGACGATCACGGTGCGGACGACGCGGGCCGGGCCGATCGTGTCGGACGTGGACGACGATCTGGCAGCTGTCGGCCGGGTCGCACCCGTAGCGGGTGCCGCGCCGAACCGGGGAGTCGGCTACGAGGTGGCCCTGCGGTGGACCGCGCTCGAGCCGGGCAACACCGCCGACGCACTCTTCGGCATCGACCTGGCGCGCACCTGGGCGCAGTTCCGGGAGGCGGCCCGGGACTTCGACTCGCCGAGCCAGAACCTCGTGTACGCCGACGTCCACGGCCACATCGGCTACCAGGCGCCCGGCCTCGTTCCCATCCGTCGTACCGGCCGGGGCGACTGGCCCGTCCCTGGCTGGGATTCGGCATACGAGTGGGCCTCGACCCCGGTACCCTTCGACGCGCTGCCCAGCGTGCTGGATCCGAAGGACGGCTACGTCGTCACCGCGAACCAGGCCATCGTCGGGCGCCGCTACCCCTACTACATCGGGGACTCGTTCGACTACGGCTTCCGGGCACAGCGGATCCGCGACCTGCTCGAGGCGAGACCGAAGCTGACCGTGGCCGACATGGCGAGGATCCAGCTCGACACGTTCAGCAGCCTCGCGAGGTCCCTTACCCCGGTGCTGCAGGCCGTGAAGCTGCCGACGCCGTACTACCGGCTCGCGAAGGCGACCCTCGACGACTGGGACTTCCGCCAGAGCGCGACCTCGCCGGCGGCGGCGTACTTCAACGTGGTCTGGAAGAACCTGCTGGCGCTGACCTTCCACGACCAGGTGCCAAAGGTTGCCTGGCCGACCGGCAACAGCAGATGGTGGGTGGTGGTGCAGAACCTCCTCGAGAGGCCGCGCGACGCCTTCTGGGACGACGTGCGCACCCGCGACCGCGAGACGCGCGACGACATCCTGCGCGCCGCGCTCAAGGATGCCCGCGACGAGCTCACCCAGATCCGGTCCAGCGTGCCCAAGCAGTGGCGCTGGGGAGACCTGCACCGGCTCACGCTGCGCAACGCGACGCTCGGGTCGAGCGACTCCCCGGTGGCGTTTCTCTTCAACCGCGGCCCCTATGAGGTTCCGGGCGGCTCATCGGTCGTCGACGCGGCGAGCTTCGACGCGAGCGAGGGCTATCAGGTCACGAGCGTGCCGTCGATGCGGATGATTGTCCCACTCGACGACCTCGACGCAGCCAGGTGGATCGACCTGACCGGTGAGTCCGGCCATGCCTACCACGGCAACTACACGGACCAGACCTCGCTGTGGCTCGAGGGGAAGACGCTGCCGTGGCCGTTCAGCCCCGCGGCTGTCACAGCGTCGACCGT
>JBBJMF010000118.1:0-7500 GCA_037719575.1 Nocardioidaceae bacterium | reverse complement strand
GTGCGCATCTTCCCCATCTTCTCCGAGATCGTGGCCGCCGGCGAGACCTACGCCTGTCCCGATGGCTGTTCGGTCGAGGACGCTCGACCGTAATGGATGGAGCAGCCGGTCCGGCCTAACGGTGGTGGTCGTCGAGGATGAGACGGTCCTCGGCTCGGGCAAGATGGGCCCGAACCGCCCCGGACGGGGATCGCACGTCGCGACGACCAGCTTGATGGTGGAGACCAACACGGCCGCCGCCACCTCTGGCAGACACTCGGCTTCGAGTCCTGGCGACGGTCCCGGAGGCATTCCACCATCCCGACCACGGGCAGGTGGGGCTGCACCTGATGTTCCTCAGGCTGCAATGAGGGCGGTCGTCAACGCCAGGCTGTCTCCGTGACCTCTCCGCCGACGATCGTGACTGTGGAGGCTGGCTCGTCCCCACCCTTCTGCTGCCACACCGTGTAGTCACCCGCCGGCAGCGAGGGGAACACCGCCGCGTAGCGAGGTGGGCGTCCCCGTCCGAGTCGTTCTCGAACGGCGACGTGCACCCGCTGCTTCCCCTCGGGATCCACGGAACTGATCTCGATCTCCTGCCGGACGAGCTCCGGCGGCGTGATGATGACAAGGGCTCCCATGTCCCCACCGATGTCAACCATCACGCTGCCGTCGTTCGTCGGTCCCAGCTGATGTTCCTCGCTCATGCGCTCCTCGTCGTCGTCCTAGACGATTGCTCGACCGTGACCGCGCGAACTCACTTGGGCGGCTTGGGCGCGGGGTTGTTGTTCTCCGGGTTGTAGTAGCCGCTGTGCGGCACGCCGAGGTAGGGGAACCTGGGCAGGTAGTGCACGGTGTTCTTGGCCGTGACGTCGGTGTTGCTGGACGTCAGTCCTGGCGTGATGGCACCGGCCGCGGCGTCCGGCGTGTAGGTGGGGTCGACCAGGGGATAGGTCGTTCCGGCGATCGCACGGAGCTCGATCGTCGCCACGTCGTCGAACACCCGACGACCGTTCGGGTAGCCCGCCGGGTCGCCGCCGATCAGGCCGAGGTTGCTGGGGTTGTTCGTCGTCGGCGGAATTGCCATGTTCAGCCGGAGCAGGTCCGCCTGGACGGGACCGGTGTAGTTCTGGAAGCCCGGGACGATGCCGGCGGGGAGACCTGTCAGCAGGATCGCCAGCAGGTCGGCGCGCGGCTTGCCCGACGCGTTGAGCTTGGCCAGGTTCGGGAAGACTCCGGGGTACAGGACCGGTAGCAGCTTCGCCAGCTCGGGGTGGGCGACTTCCTTTGCGAACTGCGCGTCCTCGCTGGGTCGCGAGGCGTTGAAGTAGTCCTTCCTCCCCATCGGAATCACGACCTCGTTGAACAGCGGGCTGCCCTGTCGTGAGACCTGCACGAACGGCCCGGCGTTGACCACGCTGCCGTCCTCCTCGTAGACCCGTGACCGCTGCCGCTTCGCGCTGGCGTAGACGCCGATCGTGGCGTGGGGCCTGGTCGGGTCGTGAGGGTACCTGCCGTCCGCCGTCAGGTCGGTCTTGGGCACCTTGATGGCGATGCTGTGGACGTTCTTGGCCTTGGACGTGTTGATTCCCGGTGCTGCCGGCATCTGCGAGCCGATGTGCAGGTCCTGGAACGGACGGAGGTCGCCGAGGTCGAAGATCGCGCCGAGGTCGACGTAGAAGCCCTCGGCGCGCTGCCCGGTGAAGACGTGGCGGTTGCCGGTGATCTCGTGGACTCCCTGGATGCCCAGATGGAAGTAGTTCGGTGTCGAGAACGGCCCGATGTTGCACGGCGGGCACGGACGGTCGGTGGCGATGACCTCGAAGGTGCCCGCCGCGTGGTCCCTACGCGTCACGGTCGCGAACTGCTTGCGGTTCCAGTTGGGGCTTCTGATGTCGTTGATCGGGCCGGTGTTATAGAGGAACGTGTCCGGGTTGGCGACGGTCGTGTTGAACCGGAACTGGTAGCTGATGTCGGACAGGCTGTCCCCGTCGTTGTCGACATGGATCTCGTAGAGGACGTCCTCGTCGAACTCGAAGAAGTTGGGACCACCGGCCGGGTCCTCGAATGGGACGAAGTTGGCGATCAGGGTGACGAATCGCGAGTCGTCAGGACTGACGAACGCATAGACGTCGGTGTTGTCGGCGGCCGGGTCACCGGAGATGCCGGGTGCTTCTCTGTGGGATGACATGCTTGTTGCCTTTCTGGACCTCGAATTAGGGCGGTGGGCTACTTGGCGGTGGCGGCGATACGAGCCAGCCGGCCAGCCAGGGCCCGGTCGTGATGGATGACCTGGTGTTCTCCGACCATCACAGCGATCTCGCCGGTCCGGTGGTCACGCACGTACGCCGTCACGGTGCGACTGGGCGCCGCGCTGTCCATGGGGGGAAGCGTCGAGGCGTCTGCCGATCCCGACAGCACCTGTGGTGTCGCCGATGCCACCCCAACCACGGCTGCTCCCACCGCAGCGTTCTTGAGGAAGTGTCGACGAGTTGGCCGATAGGTCATGTTGATGCCTTTCACATGAGAACGGAGTACTGATGTCGTCGGGCATCAAAACGCGATCTCGAGCGGCCCTTGTTCGTGCATCGCGGGTCGTCAGATCCATGCCACGGGGTCAATCTGCGCCGCACCTCAGCAAAGCGCAAGGAAAGTTCGCGTTGGTTGCAACCCATTTGTGAGCGGAAAAACCCGACAAACCGTTGGGGTTACCCCCTTGACAAGTGGAGCTGAGGGGACTCGAACCCCTGACCCCCTCGTTGCGAACGAGGTGCGCTACCAGCTGCGCTACAGCCCCGGAACCCCGCCGCCCAGACTCGCTCCAGGCGGCCAAACCGAGGGCAAACTCTAGCATCCGGCGCACGGCCGACCCGAATCTCTGGCCGGCCGACGAGCGCCGCCGGATGGCCGCCCGCCGACCGTCAACCGTTGACGACGCGAGCCACCTCGTCGGTCGTCTCGTCCTCGGCCGGGGTCGGCGTGGCAGTTCCCTCGCCAGGCAGCGCGCTCGACCCCGCCGCGGCGGCCGGCGCGGCCTGCGTGTCGCTCTCGTCGTGACCCGATGACCAGGTTCCGGTCTCGTTGAGGTCGATCGTGCGAAACGTGCGCTTGGCCACCGGGGCACCCACATAGGTGGGGAGCGTCACGGGCAGCGGGTCCCAAAGCGAGCCGCCGTCGGCGGTCTGCAGGGTCACCGCCGCGACGTGCTCGTTCTTCGCAGTCCTCGCGTCGGAAAGCTCCTGCTCGACCGCGGTCAGGGCTACGGTCGGTTCGTCGTTGCCCGCGTTCCTGCCCCGTGCGGTCTCTCGGGACGCATCGACCCGAGCGGCGGCACGGCGTACGACGACCGAGCGGCTCTCCTCAGGGGCCGCCGCAGCGAGGGCCCAGAAGGCCTCGTTGGCCTGGCGCACCGATCGCCGGGCGATGACGAGGAACGCCACGACGCCCACTGCCGGCAGGGCCACGGACCAGAGCGGCACGAGCCCGAGGACGGCCACCAGGGTGACGGCCAGGGTGATGCCGCACAGAACGGACAGAACCCGGCGACGACGAGCCGCGGCGGCGCGTCCGGTGGCTCGGTCGGGGCGCGGCGTGTCGGGCGCCCGATGGTGCTCCGCGACAGGGTTCTGGACGATCACGCGCGACTCGCCTCGGGGCGGGGTGACGACAACACGTGCGGTTGCCGGGACGGCGCTGCTGACTGTGGCGCCGCGACGCGCGAGAACGCGCATCGCGGACGAGAAGCGGGCGATGGACCGGCTCCGGGACGCCTCGTCATGGCGTCGCAAGGCCAACGGGACAAGGTAGGCCGCCCACACGACGACGATGGCGCCGTAGATCACTCCGGTCAACACAGGTACGACGGTATTGCCGCGCCCGGCGCCGGACGGGCAGCGGCTACGGTGTGTCGCCTGAGAAAGCAGGGAATGTCGGGAACCCCGTGACAGTTGGGTTCAGCTGCTCGGTTGGCCGAGCCTCGAGAGCAGGCCCCCGCCGGCGTCCTCAGTTGTGATCGCGAACAACAGGTGGTCCCGCCACTGCCCGTTGATGTGCAGGTAGCGCGGCGCCGTGCCGATGCAGGTGAAACCGAGCTTCGCCACCACCCGGAGGCTCGCGGTGTTCTCCGGTCGGATCGCGATCTCGATCCGGTGCAGACCCAGCGTGCCTAAGCAGTGGTCACAGGCCAGCGCCACGGCAGTTGGCATAATCCCCTTACCTGCATGGGTTTCGTCGATCCAGTAGCCCACCTGCGCCCATCTAGCCGAGCCCCACGTGATTCCGGTGACCGTCACCTGGCCGACCATCTCGCCGCGGTAGGTCAGGGCGAACGGCAACGCCTTTCCTTGCCTGCCCTGCCTGACCAGGTCGCGCGTCATCGACCGGTAGCTCGCACTCGTCGAGCCGGCCTGACGTGGCTGGGTGGCCTCCCACTCGGCCAGCCAGGAGATGTTGCGCCGCCGCAGCTGCGCCCACCGGCCCGCGTCCCGTCTCGTCAACGGGCGAAGGGCAACCGGTCCCACGCTGAGGCGAACGGGCCAGCCGCGGGTCAGGGTGTGTCCTCCGTGTCGGGACGCGGATGGTCGCTCCCCCGCATCTGGTCGAGGGCATGCTCGAGGAGCGGCGTCAGTACGGCGAGCCCGTCCCGCACTCCGCCGGACGACCCCGGCAGGTTGACGATGAGGGTGCGACCGGCCTGCCCCGCCAGCCCACGCGACAGCGCTGCCGTGGCGATCCCCTTACCCACCCCGTAGGCTCTGATCGCCTCGGCGATGCCCGGCACCTCACGCGAGATGACGGCCCGGGTCATCTCCGGCGTCTCATCCGTCGGCGTGATCCCCGTTCCTCCCGTCGTCACGACCAGGTCGAACCCGGACTCGACAGCGGCCACCAACACGTTCCTCACCGGTCGCCCGTCGGGCACGACCTCAGAGCTCACCTCGAGAAAACCCAGGCGCTGCAGGGCTTCGACGATCTGCGGCCCCGTGCTGTCGGCGTACACCCCCGCGGCCGCGCGGTTGGAAACCGAGACGACGAGAGCCCTTCGCTCGCTGAGCAACGTCAGCTCTCGTCCCGAGTCCAGGCGCCGCTGCGTCCACCTGACTTGCTCACCACGCGTACGTCGGTGATGACGGCGCCCTTGTCGACGGCTTTCACCATGTCGACGAGGGCGAGACCAGCGACGGCCACGGCGGTGAGCGCCTCCATCTCGACGCCCGTCCGGTCCATCGTCTTGACCGTCGCCTCGATCTCGACACCACCGTCTGCCACCCGGAGGTCGACCGTGACGCCCGTGATGGCGAGAGGATGGCACAGCGGGACGAGGTCCGGAGTTCGCTTGGCGCCCATGATCCCGGCCAGCCGGGCCACGGCGAGCGCATCGCCCTTCGGCAGGCCGTCACCGCGCAGCAGCTCGATGACCCGGGGACTCACCAGGACCCGACCTGCCGCGACGGCCTCCCGCACGCTGGTCGACTTCTCGGACACGTCGACCATGCGCGCCGCGCCCGCCTCGTCGAGGTGTGTGAGATCGTCCATCAGAAGCTCCGGTCGAGCACGAGGACGTCCACCATGCTGCCCTCCGCGATCTCGGTGAACGCCTCCGGGACCACGATCAGGCAGTTGGACCTCGACAGGCCACCGAGCAGGTGGCTGCCGTGCCCCCCGACCGGTGTCACGTTGGCTCCGCGAGCGGTCACGTCGAACCGCCCACGCACGAACTGACGCCGTCCGGGAGGCGAGCCGAAGCCGCCCGAGCAGGTGGCTCGCACCAGCGGGCGGCGATACGGGAGCTTGCCCATCATCCGGCGGATCGCCGGCAGCACGAACACCTCGAAGGAGATGAACGACGACACGGGGTTGCCCGGCAGGGTGAAGATCGGGGTGTCGTCCTCGCCGATCGTGCCGAACCCCTGAGGCTTGCCGGGCTGCATGGCCACCTCGTCGAACTGCACGGTGCCGAGGCGGCTGAGCACCTCCTTGACGACGTCGTACTCCCCCTTGCTCACGCCGCCGCTGGTGACGACGATGTCGGCGCGGACCAGCTGGTCGGAGAGCGTGGCGGTGAGCTCCTGGGGGTCGTCGGTCACGATGCCGACGCGGTAGGCGATCGCGTCGGCGACGCGGGCCTGAGCGGCCAGCAGGTAGGAGTTCGCGTCGTAGACGGAGTCGAAGCCGAGCTGGCTCCCCGGCTCGCGAAGCTCGCTCCCGGTGGAGATGACGACGACGCGCGGCCGGGGCCTGGCCGTGACCCGCGCCTGGCCGGTTGCCGCGAGGATCGCAACCTGGCGGGGGCCAAGGATCTCGCCCTCCGTGACGATCATCTCGCCGGTGGTGACGTCGTCGCCGCGGGGCCTGACATGCTGTCCCGGCCGGGGCGCCTGCACGATCCGCACGCTCGCGCGGCCGCCGTCCGTCCACTCGATCGGGACAACCGCGTCGGAGCCCGCCGGCATCGGGGCACCGGTCATGATCTTGACCGACTGGCGGGGCGAGAGCGCGTACGCCTTCGTCTGACCCGCGGCGGACTCGCCGACCACCGGGAGCTGCACCGGCGTCTCCTCGGAGGCTGTCCGCACGTCCTCGGAGCGGACCGCGTAGCCGTCCATCGCCGAGTTGTCGAAGCTCGGCAGGTCGATGGCGGCCGCCACGTCGCTGCAGCTGGGCAGGCCAAGAGCCTCGAGGAGCGGCTGCTCGTAGGGCGGCAACGGGTTCACCACACCGAGAATCGCGTTGAGGTGCTCATCCACGCTGCGCATCGGCACCACTCTCGGTTCTGGGAGGTCTTGCTCTGGGGTCGGGCCTGACCAACCCTAATTCCCCCCGGTCGAGAGGCCAATCCGGTCCGCCCATCCCGGTTGAGTGGCCATTGCGGTCCCGCTCAGGGCAAGAACGTCAAGACAAGACGGTTCCGTCGGGGACGACGCCAGGCGAGCCGGCAGCAGAGACCGCGGCGTGGCCGCGGGCGACCACCCCGGCTCCGAAGGTCCAGTCACCCGCCACGCGAAGGGACTCCGCCTCCTGCAGCGACGGCGGCCCGACCGGAAATCGGGCGTCGAAGTCGGCGAGCACCTTGTAGAACTCGGGGTCGAGGTCGACGTACGGTGCATCGGCTCGCCCGGCGGCGAGGCGCACCCGACTGTCGGCGGTGAGCTCGTAGACGTCGGACCTGAGGGCGAGCAGGTCATTGGTCGTCTTGACTGGAAGGAACCGCCCACGCTCGACCTCGAGCGCACGCGATCCCTCGAACACCTCGACCGCCGCACCCATCGCGGTCTCGATCTGCACCACCCGAGGTGAGGTGCGGTCGGCGGGGTCAACCGTCTTGACGTTGCGGATCAGGGGCAGCCCCAGCACCCCGTCGTGGGCACGCAGGACATCGTCGAGCGCGTGCAGGTCCAGCCAGAGGTTGTTTGTGTTGAAGTAGCGGTGCCGGGTGAGGTCGGCGAAGGAGCCCTCGTCCTCCGGTGCGGTCTGGGCCGAGTCGCGCAGCACGAGCCGGCCGTCGCGCCGGCGCACGGCGAG
>JBBJMF010000039.1:0-23289 GCA_037719575.1 Nocardioidaceae bacterium | reverse complement strand
TAGTGAGGGTACGGCGACCAGTCGGGCGAGCGCTTGTCAAGGAAGGCGTCGCGCCCTTCCGCCGCCTCGTCCGAGGCGTAGGCGAGCCGGGTGGCCTCGCCGGCGAACATCTGCTGCCCCACCAGCCCGTCGTCGATCAGGTTGAACGCGTACTTCAGCATCCGCTGCGCCGTCGGAGACTTCGCGTTGATCCGCGCCGCCCAGTCCAGCGCCACCACCTCGAGCTCGGCATGCGGCACCACCGCGTTGACCATCCCCATGCGATAGGCGGCATCAGCGTCGTACTCGCTGCCGAGGAAGAAGATCTCCCGGGCGAACTTCTGCCCGACCTGCCTGGCGAGGTACGCCGACCCGAACCCGCCATCGAAAGACGCCACGTCGGCGTCGGTCTGCTTGAAGCGCGCATGCTCGGCCGAGGCGAGGGTGAGGTCCGCCACCACATGCAGGCTGTGGCCGCCGCCCGCGGCCCAGCCCGGGACGACCGCGACCACCACCTTGGGCATGAACCTGATCAGCCGCTGGCACTCGAGGATGTGCAGCCGGCCCAACCGTGCCGTATCGATGGCGGCCCCTTTGCCGGATTTCGACGGGCCGGGCCCTGTCTCCTCGTACTCGTAGCCCGCCCGGCCGCGGATGCGCTGGTCGCCGCCCGAGCAGAACGCCCAGCCGCCGTCACGCGGCGACGGTCCGTTGCCTGTCAGCAGGACACAGCCGACGTCGGCCGAGGTCCTCGCATGGTCGAGGCAGCGGGTGAGCTCGTCGACGGTGTGCGGGCGAAAGGCGTTGCGCACCTCCGGCCGGTCGAACGCGATCCGCACCGTGCCCTGGTCGACCGCGCGGTGATACGTCACGTCGGTGAGGTCGTCGAAACCGCTGACCACGCGCCACGCGCTGGGGTCGAAGATCTCCGAGACCGCCATGGGGATGACCCTAGCGTCGCGGGGCGGGCCGCTCGATCGACGCCGCGAGCGTGGCCAGGTGCGCCAGCCTTGCGAGCTCGGAGCTGAGGATCTCAGGCCCCCCGTGACGCCCGAACACGATGATCCGCTCGGGTGAGCCGAGTGGTGCCGCCCCGAGCAGGGTGGAGCCCCACGACCGCGGCGCGGCCAACCTGTCGGCCGTTTCGAGCGGGAACCAGGCACCGCACTCGTCGCTGATCTCAGGCGCTCCCGGGGTCGCGCACACGGACCGCACCTGCTCGCCGTCTCGTGCGGCGACCATGGCCCAGTCTCCCCGGAACGTGCGCGGCAGGATCTCGGTGAGCACCTCGTGGGCGATCACCGGCTGCTGGGCGATCAGCTCCACAGCCTCGAGGTCGAGATAGAGGTTGCCGGCCGTCGGGTAGCGGGACACCCACAGCACCTCGACGTCGTCGAAACGCATGACCGACGACACTGCGGCGTCCGGCATGACGCCAGGGGACAGCCTGATGAAGAAGTCGTCGATCGCGACGCCGTCGGCCCGATGCTCGACGATCTCGATCGCCTCGATGTTGACGCCGGCCTCGCCGAGCGCCGAAGCGACCGCCCCGAGCGACCCCGGGACGTCTGGCAGCGCGATCCGCAGCAGATGACTCATCGGTCCTGACCGTCGGCCGAAGGTGAGGTCGGCGGTTGGGCGCTGCCGTCGGCAGGGCCGGCCGTGAACGCGTCGTACTCGGCGCGTGTGGGCGGGCTCGCTCCGGCGCGCTCGCAGGTGAGCGCCGCGACAGCTTGGGCCCGCTCCAGAGCACGTCGTACGTCGTCCTCGGACAAGGACGACACGCTTTCGGGTGAGAGCCGGTCCGCGTCGGCGAGCGCGGAGAGCAGACCGGACTGGAACGCGTCGCCGGCCCCGATCGTGTCGACGACCACGACCTGGGACGGGCCCAGGTCGACCTCTCGGGAGTCCCGCGTCACGCCGAGACAGCCGCCCGGTCCGCGGGTGAGCACGGCAAGCGACGGGCCGAGCCGGGACCACCGGCGGATGGTGTCGGCCGGGTCGACGTCGGGGTAGAGCCAGCTCAGGTCCTCGTCGCTGGCTTTGACGACGTGCGCGCGGGAGACCAAGGTCTCCACCCGGCGGACGGCGCTCTCCCGGGGCCCGACGAGGGCCGGGCGGATGTTCGGGTCGAAGCTCAGCAGCACCACGCCGTCTCGGCTCAGCGTGTCCCACCAATCGACGATCACTCCGGCGCCGGGCTCGATGGCCGTCGCCAGAGAGCCGGTGTGGACTGCTTGGGTCACGCCCGGCAACCCGGCGAGCTCGTCGGGAGTCCAGCCCCAGTCGGCGGCCTCGCGGACGAAGAAGTCGTAGGCCGCACGCCCGTTGTCGTCCACGGTCGCGAACGCGAGGGTGGCCTGCTGGTCCGTGCTCACGCTTGCCGAGAGGTCGAGGTCGCTGTCTAGGGCGAACTGCCGCACGCGACCGCCGAGGGCTCCTGAAGAGAACCGCGCCATCATCGCGGTGGGATGGCCGAGCCTGCGCAGGCCGACCGCGATGTTCAGGGGACCGCCTGCGGGAAGCGCCCGGTAGGTGTCGCCCGGGGAGGGCTGCACCATGTCGAGAAGAGCCTCGCCCAGAACCGTGAACACGTGCGCCTCCTCGGTCATCGGAGGCCGCTACACGCTCCGTCGCGAACAGGTCCGCTCGCAGATCTGTAGGCTACGTTGCCATCATGCGGGACATCACGTACCCACCTGTCATCGCCGTCGCGAGGGCCGCGTTCAAGGCGATGAACGTGAGCTTCCAGATCACCGGAAGCGAGCACGTGCCGACCTCTGGCGGCGCCGTCCTGGCCTTCAACCACATCAGCTACGTCGACTTCGTCTTCGGCGGTTTCGCGGCGCATCCCTCCCACCGGCTGGTCCGGTTCATGGCCAAGCGGGAGCTGTTCGACCACCGGGTCACGGGTCCGCTGATGCGCTCGCTGCACCACATCAACGTCGACCGGTCGGCCGGCGCGGCGTCGTACCGGACGGCGCTCGAGTACCTGCGCGCGGGGGAGGTCGTCGGTGTCTTCCCGGAGGCCACGATCAGCCGAAGCTTCGAGCTCAAGGAGTTCAAGAGCGGCGCGACCCGACTCGCGGCCTCTGCCAAGGTCCCGGTCGTGCCGGTCATCGTGTGGGGAACCCAGCGCATGTTCACCAAAGACCACCCGCGGGACTTCTCGCGCGGCCAGACGGTCGCGCTGACCGTGGGTGCGCCGCTCAGTCCCACCAACCGTGACCACGCGGCGGCCCTCGGCCAGCTGCGGGACGCGATGGCGGGCCTGCTCGACTCGACGATCCGCGCCTACCCGGAGATGCCGCCGGACGCGTGGTGGCTGCCGCGTCGGTACGGCGGCTCGGCGCCCACGCCCGACGAGGCGGCCGCCCTGGATGAGGCGGAGTTGCAGGAGCGGGCCGTCCGCCGCGCATCCCGCGAGAAGTGACGGATCGACCGTTACGAGGGACGGATGGTCCGTTACGGGAGGCGGATGGTCGGAGTGGCTAGGACTTCAGGGCGCCGACCGGGGCGGGTTCGAGCTGGATCGCGGCCGCGGGGCGTCGCGCATGGCCGACCAGTCCGCAGGCCGCGCAGGTGACCATCGCCAGGGCGAGCCCGGCGACGACATCGAGCACGTAATGGTTGGCGGTCGCGACCACCGCGATCGTCGTGAGCAGCGGGTAGATGAACACCACCGAGCGGTGCGCCTTGCCGCGAAGCATGGCGAACAACACGATCGCCACCCACAGCGCCCATGCCAGGTGAAGTGAGGGCATCGCCGCGAACTGGGCCGGCTCGACCGGACCGCCGTGGCTGATACCGAACCCCGCCACCGCGACCGAGTCGATGTAGTGGGCGCCGGGCAGCAGTCGTGGCGGCATCACCGGGAGCAGCATGAAGACGAGCATGCCTGCGACGTTCGTCAGCAGCAGCGAGTTGCGGGCCGATCGGTACATCTTGGGGAACCACAGATAACAGCAGGTCAGCACCGCCATCGTGCCGCTGATGTGGGAGTACTGGTACCACCAGACCAGCAGCGTTGCGGTCGTGTGGTGATGGGCGAGCCAGTGGTTGGCCACACTCTCGACGTTGAGGAACAGCAGCCGCTCGAGCGCGAGGACGTCCTCGCCGTTGCGGAGCGCGGCACCCATCCGCACGGACTCGAGAGCCTTCACGTAGTCGTAGACCGACAGCAGCAGGAACACGACGAGCAGCTCGCCGAGGAGGAAGGGGCGCGTCGCGCTGCGTCGTCGCTCGTTCAGGTTCTGGACCCAGGTCGTGCTCGTCATCGGCTCGTGGTCATCTCCTGTCTGCCTGTCGTTCGCCCGTCCGGCACTTGATCGCTGGGCAACATTGTTCATGGTCCCTGACCTGTCAAGCCAGCAGCCCGCCCTTCCGATCACCAGATCCGGACCCGCTCGTCGGGCTCGAGCCAGAGCCCGTCGCCGGGAGCCGTCTCGAAGGCAGCATGGAACTCGTCGAGGTTGCGCACGATGTTGGCGCGCAGGTCAGGGGGTGAGTGCGGGTCGACGGTCAGCAGCTGCTGCGCAAGGGCCTCGCGGTGCTTGCCCCGCCAGACCAGTGACCAGGTGAAGAACGCCCGCTGGGCCCCCGTCAACCCGTCGATCTCCGGGGCCGGCGTGCCGTCGAGGCTGATCTCGTAGGCCTTGAGCGCGATCGTCAGCCCGCCGAGGTCCCCGATGTTCTCGCCGACAGTAAGCCCGCCGTTGACCTTCTGGCCCGGCAGCGCCCGCGGCTCGAGATCGTCGTACTGCGCGATCAGCCTGTCGGCCCGCTCGCGAAACCCCGCCTTGTCCTGCTCGCTCCACCAGTCCTGCAGGTTTCCTTCGCCGTCGTACTGAGCGCCCTGGTCGTCGAAGCCGTGGCCGATCTCGTGCCCGATGACTGCCCCGATCCCGCCGTAGTTGCAGGCCGGGTCGATCTCAGGGTCGAAGAACGGCGGCTGCAGGATCGCGGCGGGAAAGCAGATCTCGTTGGTGCCTGGGTTGTAGTAGGCGTTGACGGTCTGGGGATACATCAGCCACTCGTCACGGTCCACCGGTCCACCGAGCTTGCCGAACTGCCGGTCCGTCTCGAACGCGGCAGCCCGTCGGACGTTGCCCAGCAGGTCCGCTCGGTCGATCGTGATCGGCGAGTAGTCACGCCACCGCGGCGGGTAGCCGATCTTCGGCCGGAAGACCGCGAGCTTGTCCAGGGCCTTGCGCCGGGTCTGCGGGCTCATCCACTCCAGAGTCTCGATGTTGCGGCGGTAAGCCTCGACGAGGTTGGCGACGAGCAGGTCCATCTGCTCTTTGGCCGCAGCAGGGAAGTACCGGGCGACGAACTGCTCCCCGATCGCCTCGCCCAGGCCGGCTTCGACGACAGCCACCCCGCGCTTCCAGCGGTCGCGCTGGCTCTCGGTGCCGGCGAGGGTCCTGGAGTAGAAGTCGAAGTTCTCGTCGACGATCGCGCGGTCGAGGAACGGGGCGCAGGAATGAACGACCTGCCACGTCAGCCAGGCCTTCCAGTCCTCGAGCGGCACGACCGACAGGGCCTCCGAGACCACGCCCAGGTAGCTGGGTTGGCGCACGATGACCTCGTCGAACGCGCCGGCCGGCGCACCGAGCCCGCGCGCCCATGTGGAGAGGTCGAACTCGGGCGCATGGGCGCGCAGCTCGTGCTCGCTCATCAGCGTGTAGGCCTTGATCACGTCGCGGCACGTCACGGCGTCCCAGTGACCCGATGCGAGGCGCGTCTCTAGCGCCATCACACGTTGCGCGGAGTCGTGGCTGTCGGCGACGCCGACGAGGGTGAGCATCTTCGTCACGTGGCCGACGTAAGCCGCCCTGATGTCCGCGAACTGCTCCTCGCGGTAGTACGCCTCGTCGGGCAGGCCCAGCCCGCCCTGCGCGACGTTGACGAGGTAGCGGTCCGAGCGTCGATCGTCGGTGTTGACGTACGACGTGAATACGCCGCCTGCCGCCCCTACCCGCTCCAGCGCACCGAGGACGCCGACGAGCTCGGACGTGGTCGAGACCGCGTGGACGGCAGCGAGGTCGGCGCGGATCGGCCGGCTGCCCAGCTCCTCGATCCGTTCCTCGTCGAGGAAGCTGGCGAACATGTCGCCGATCTGCTGGGTGGGGGACCCCGACTCCGCGGCTCCCGACGCCGACGCGGCCGACGCGTCGCGCAGCAGGTCGCCGACCTGCTGCTCGGCATCGAGCCGCAGCTGCATGAAGGCGCCGAAGCCGGGCAGGTCCGCCGGGATCTCGACGGTGTCGTACCAGCCGCCGTTGACATGGCCGAACAGGTCGTCCTGCGGTCGTACCGCGGGGTCGTTGCCCTCCCGCAGTGAGCTGCTGGTCACTGCGCTCTCACCTCGTCCTCGCCCCCAGCTCGTCGTACGTCGCCCTCCCGGCACCGGGGCGTGAGCGGACGAGTCTACCGTGACCAACCGACTCCGACGCCCGTCGCATTGTTCCGGCGACGCGTTCGCAAGGGCTAGGACCAGCGGACAATGGCGAACTGCCCGCGCTTCCCCTCATCGTGGAGACATCACATCGATGACTTCAGGAGGAGAACAATGAAGAGCCACCCCACCACCATCCGTCGTACGGCCGCCACCGCATCCGTCGTCCTCGCACTCGGCGCCGTGAGCACGCTGCCGGCGTCAGCCTCTGGCGGCGGTCGCGAGGTCGAGCGCCGCGGTAACTGCTCCGCAAGCACGGACTGGAAGCTCAAGGCGAAGTCCGATAACGGTCGCCTCGAGGTCGAGGCCGAGATCGACAGCAACGTCAACGGCCAGACCTGGACCTGGCGCATCCTGCACAACGGTGGCGTCTCGGCGCGAGGCCGCACGACCACCAAGCCGCCGAGCGGCTCGTTCGAGGTTCGCCGGCTTCTGATCAACGCCCCCGGCACCGACTCGATCGGTGTGCGCGCCACCAACACGTCGACCGGCGAAACCTGCGCCGGAGGTCTCAAGTTCTGACCACCGGCCCCGCCATACTGGTGGTGAGAACGGAGCCACCACCCATGTCGTCTACCCGCGAAGAGCAGCGGTCCCACAGCGCCGGGGCCGCTGCTCTGCCGCGTCGCAACAAGTGGACGCATCCCGTTGTCCTCTTCGTGGCTGCGGGTGTCGCCACCACGGTGGCCCTGGTCCTCGTACTGACCTGGTTCAGCGAGCGAGCAGCAACCGACGAAGCGGTCTCCGAAGCCCTCAGCGTCACAGAGGTCCTTGCCCACTCGGTCGCCGAGCCGGCGATCCCGGAGGGCCTCGTCGCCGGAAACGCGGCAGCCCTCGACCGCTTCGACAACACCGTCCTCCAGCGTCTCCTCGTCGACGACATCGTGCGGATCAAGATCTGGAGCCCAACGGGACGCATCGTCTACTCCGACAAGGTTCAGCTGATCGGCGAGACGTTCGAGCTCGACGACGAGGATCTTGCCGTCCTCGCGGGTGAGGGCAACTCAGCGGGCGTCTCGGACCTCAATGATGCGGAGAACCGCTACGAGCGCGGGGCAGGCAAGCTGCTCCAGGTCTACACGCTGGTGCACGACCCGTCCGGGCGACCGCTGCTCTTCGAGGCCTACTTTCCCTATACCAAGGTCTCCGATCGAAGCAGCCAGATCCTGTCGCAGTTCCGGCCCATCATCGTGGCCGGGCTGCTCGTGTTCCTGGCCCTCACGGTCCCCCTCGTCTGGGCCCTCGCCAGGCGACTCGACAACTCCGCAGCTGATCGAGAGCGGCTTCTGCTGGCCGCTGTCGAAGCTTCCGACATCGAGCGCCGCCGCATCGCCCGCGACCTGCACGACGGCGTCGTCCAGGAGCTCGTCGGAATCTCCTTCGCGGTCTCGGCGACGTCTCGACAGCTGGGCGACCAGCCGGAGCTCGCCGGGCGTCTTGACGGGCTCGGGGTGGGAGTACGGCGAAGTCTGCGCGCCCTGCGCTCCCTCCTCGTGGAGATCTATCCCCCGGAGCTGCAGGAGAACGGCCTGGCGACCGCTCTGGAAGATCTGCTGGCCCCTGCCTCCGCCACCGGCATCGACGTGGAGCTCGACATCGCGGACACCTCCGAGGTGTCGCCGAAGTGGACAGCGCTGATCTGGCGGGTCGCCCAGGAGGCAGTCCGCAACGCCTTGCGCCACGGTCAGCCGACGAGGCTCTCCGTCGTGGTGACCACGCCCCCGGAGGGCGTGTGCATGGAGGTCCGCGACGACGGAGCGGGGTTCGATCCCGAGGCCGACCCGCCGTACGGGCATCTCGGTCTTCGTTCTCTTCGCAGTCTTGTCAACGAGGCGGGTGGTTCCTTCGAGGTCACCTCATCGCCGGGTCGCGGTACCACCGTCGTAGCAAGCCTGACGCGATCATGATCACCGTCGTCCTCGTCGATGACCACGCCCTGGTGCGTCGGGGCCTCGAGCAGCTTCTCCAGGGAGCCGACGGCATCGAGGTGGTCGGGTCCGCTGGGGACGGGTCGGAGGCCCTCGACCTGGTGCGCGACACCAACCCCGACGTGGTCCTGATGGATCTCCAGATGCCTGGCACCGATGGTGTGACCGCCACCCGCGAGATCGTCGCGGCCTTCCCCGGCACCAAGGTCGTCGTCCTCACGTCGTTCTCCGACAGCGCACGGATCATCGCGGCGCTCGACGGTGGCGCGGTCGGCTACCTGCTGAAGGACACCGAGCCCGACGACCTGCTGCGCGGCATCCGCGCGGCCGCCCGTGGCGAGTCGCCGCTGCATCCCCGCGCCGCGCGCGAGCTCTTGTCGGCGCGGCGCGGGGCGACGGGCGTCGGTCCGGTGGAGCTCACGCCCAGGGAGACCGAGGTACTGACGATGGTGCGCCGGGGGCTCGCCAACAAGCAGATCGCGCGACGCCTCGGCATCACTGAACGCACCGTCAAGGCCCACCTGTCATCAGCTTTCCAGCGGATCGGCGCGCGTGACCGCACGCAGGCAGCCATCTGGGCCGAGCGAAACGGCATCGGCGACTGACCTTCCATCGGACGAAGTCTCGCTGCCCGCCGGCGGAACCCCCGACAGCGTGCCGAATCGCACGTCTATCGCGGGCGCGGTCTGGGAGGCTGACCGCATGGAGACCAGCCTGGCCCGCCGCGTGTACGACGCCTGCCATCTCACCGGCGAGTTCCGGCTGCGGTCCGGGCAGGTGAGTAACGAGTACTTCGACAAGTACCTCTTCGAGGCAGACCCGATGCTGCTGCGGGACGTCGCCGAGGAGATGACGGCGCTCGTGCCGCCATGTGACGTGCTGGCCGGCATGGAGCTCGGCGGGATCCCGATCGCCACCGTGCTCTCCCAGCTCACGGGACTGCCCACCGTGTTCATGCGCAAGAAGGCGAAGGACTACGGCACGTGCAAGGTGGCCGAAGGTCCGGCCGTCGCCGGTCTCCGGGTGGTCCTCGTGGAGGACGTCGTGACCACCGGTGGCGCGTTGCTGGAGGCCTGCCCGTTGCTGCGCGCCGACGGAGCCATCGTGAGCACGGTCGTCTGTGCGATCGACCGGCAGCAAGGAGGGGGCGAACGGCTCCGGGAGGCGGGTCTGGAGCTGCGGGCAGCGCTCAACCGGGAGACCCTCGAGGCATCCCTGCTCTGAGCCGCCTGGGTCAGCCCTACGCGCCGTCCGACGGCACGCCGTCAGTGCTTACGCGACGCCTGGACCAGCTCCTGCTTGCTCATCGAGGAGCGCCCGGAGATCTCGAGCTCGCGGGCCCGCTTCAACAGCTCGGACTTGGTCCACTCCTCGTGCGACGCCGACGTCCAGCCTTGCGGCCGACCGCGGACCGTGACGTCCTGGCCGCCTGGTTGGCGATGCGCGCCGACTTCTCCAAGCTGTCGCCCTCGTCGCGCAGCCGCTCGTAGAGCGGGTCGTCCTTGACGCTCGGGCCTGGCTTCCTCTTCGGCATGGCACACCCCTCCTCATCCTGTCTCGGCATCGGCGGTCGGTAGTCGGTGGTCGAGAGTGCCGCACCCAGGTCCAGGGGCTCTACGCTGGGTCACCACAAGGAGAGGGACGCGGCATGGACGATGCGACATCCGCCCGGGATGAGGACGAGGACCCTTCGGCGAATCAGGGACGCAACGAGACGTCGATGGAGCGCCTCGACCGCAACTGGAACGACCTGCTGCAGGAGCTTCGGGTGACCCAGACCGGCGTGCAACTGCTCACCGGCTTCTTGCTCACCCTCCCGTTCCAGACCCGCTTCAGTGAGGTCGAGGACCTCCAACGCAACGCCTATCTGGCCACCGTGGGATGTGCGATCGCGGCGACGGGTTTTCTCATCGCGCCCGTCAGCCTGCACCGGCTGGTGTTCCGCCGCCACCTGCGTCGGCGGATGGTGGCCGAAGCGCACCACCTGGCACTGGTCGGGATGGCCCTTCTGGCCTGCGCCATCGTGGGCGTCGTCTTCCTGACGTTCGGTCTCGTGACCGGCGACGCCGGCGCTGCGGTGGCCGCGACCATGGCGGCGCTGCTGCTCACCGTGCTGTGGGTGGTCCTGCCGCTTCGGATGCGCGCCCACAGCCCGGAGCGCGTCTGACGCAGACCGCCCCGGCGTCCCGCAGCGGACGGATCTCTGCACCCTGCCGTCTCCCGCATCAACGTGTCTCCTGGCGCTTCTACCGCTGCGCCGTAGGGTTGCTCCGTCGTGAGCAGCGAGGTCGAGCGATCGAACACATGAGGTACAACCGATGCTCCAACTGGCCGGCGAGTGGGTCTGGGACTTCTGGCTCGCGGACGACGGCGAGGACTTCCATCTCTTCTTCCTGACCGCCCCGAAGTCGCTCGGCGACCCGGACCGTCGGCATTTCCACGCAAGCGCCGGCCACGCCGTCTCCGGCGACCTCCGCTCCTGGACCAGGCTCCCGAACGCCCTCGAGCCGATACCGGACAGCGCGACGGATGCCGCGATCTGGACGGGTTCGGTGGTTCGCTCGGACGAGGGGGCGTGGCACCTCTTCTACACCGGTCTGGCCCACCGCGGGACCGGCTTCGTCCAGCGCATCTGCCGCGCCACGTCGGACGATCTGGTGCGCTGGCGACCGGACGACGAGCCCATCCTAGCTCCCGATCCCCGATGGTACGACGTGCTGCGGGGCCGCGACACCACCGGAGAGGACTGCCGAGACCCCTGGGTGTTCCAGGACCCGCAGGGAGACGGGTGGCACATGATCTACACGGCGCGGGCCGCCGGACCGGCTGACGTCAGGGACTTGGGCGTCGTCGGACACGCCACGTCGACGGACCTGGTGAGCTGGCAGGCGGCTCCGCCGCTCAGCCCGCCGGGGGCCGGCTTCGAGCACCTCGAGGTGCCACAGGTCGAGGTCGTCGACGGGCGCCCGGTCCTGGTCTTCTCGTGCCTGGGCGGGCGGCTCGCCGGTCCACGTCGTACGCCGGGGGCGGTCGGGGGAGTCTGGACCGTGAGCGCCGACGCCGAGACCGGGCCGTTCGACCTGAGCCGGGTGCATGCCCTCACCGACGAGCGGCTCTACAGCGGTCGGCTCGTGCGGCAGCGAGACGGGCAGTGGGCCCTGCTGGCCTTCTCCACAGGCGGCCCGGACGGCACGTTCGTCGGCGCCATCACCGATCCTGTGCCGGTGCATTGGAGCGCAGACGGCGTGCTGAGGGTCGATACCGACCGGCTCACCTGACCCAGGCGGCAGCCTCCGCGGGCAGGGCACCACCGTCGAACGGTGTGCTGGTGAGGACCACGGACCCCGGCGGGAGTGGAACGGGGTCGGAGCCGAAGTTGACGATGCAGTGCCAGCCGTTGGGCCGCACGACGTGCAGCACGGAGTCGTCTCGGGTGTCCACCCAGTCCAGGGACTCCGTGGTCACCAGCCTCCGTCGGAGCGCGAGGGCGCGCCGGTAGAAGGACAGCATCGAGTCGGGATCGGGGTCCTGAACGTCGACGGCGCAGCGCGTGAACCAGTCGGGCTGGGGGAGATGAGGAGAACTGTCTCCGAAGCCGAGAGAAGGTCCGCGCGTCGCCCACGGAAGGGGGACGCGGCAGCCGTCCCGGCCCTTCTCGGCGCCGCGAGACCGCCGGTGGACCGGGTCCTGGAGTGCGGCTGCCGGCAGGTCGCCGACCTCGTGGAGACCGAGCTCCTCACCCTGGTAAAGGTAGGCCGAGCCGGGAAGCGCGAGCACCAGCATGGTGGCGGCGCGCGCCCGGCGGGCACCCCGCTCGCAGTCGAGCGGGGGTGCGGCACCGTCCGAGAGCAGCCACCCCCTACCGTCCTGCGGGCTCTCGGTCGTCCCTTGCGGCAGGCCGTAGCGGGTCGGATGGCGCACCACGTCGTGGTTGGACAGCACCCAGGTGGAGGATGCACCGGACTCCCTGGCCAGCGCCAGGTTGGCGGTGACCACGGTGCGGAACTCCTGCGGGTCCCAGTTCGCCTCGAGCAGGTCGAAGTTGAACGCCTGGCCCAGCCCGTCCTGGCTCGCATAGCGCGCTCGACGCGGCGCATCGACCCACGCCTCGGCGACGGCGGTCCGGGGCGGGGAGTAAGAGTTGAAGAGCCGACGCCACTCGGCGTAGATCTCGTGCACCTCGTCCCGGTCCTCGTACGGATGGCTGCCGGCCGCCAACGAGCCGCCACTCAGCACCGCCTGTGACGGCATCGGCTCGGCGAGGTCCTTCACCAGGTGGTGGGCGACGTCGACCCGGAACCCGTCGGCACCACGGTCTGACCAGAACCGGAGCGTCTCGAGGAAGTCGTCGCGGACCTCGCGGTTGTGCCAGTTCAGGTCCGGCTGCTCGACCGCGAACAGGTGCAGGTACCACTGCCCGTCGGGGACCCGCTCCCAGGCACTCCCGCCGAACATCGAGTCCCAGTCCGAAGGCGGCCTCGAGCCGTCCGGTCCGGTGCCGTCTCGGAACACGTACCGGTCGCGGGCGGCCGAGCCAGGGGAGGCGACCAGCGCCTCCTCGAACCATCGGTGCCGGTTCGAGGTGTGGTTGGGGACGATGTCCACGATGAGCCTGATCTCCTCGGCGTGCAGCGCCTGCACCAACTCGTCGAAGTCGGCGAGCGTCCCGAGCCTGGGATCGACGCCGCGGTGGTCGTCGACGTCGTACCCTCCGTCCGCCAGGGCAGAGGGGTAGAAGGGGCTGAGCCAGAGAGCGTCGACGCCGAGCTCCACCAGGTAGGGGATCCTCGACGTGACGCCCGACAGGTCGCCGATTCCGTCGCCGTTGGCGTCGGCAAAGCTGCGTGGGTAGACCTGGTAGACGACGGCTTGGCGCCACCAGTCCGCGTCGGTTACCACCAAAGGTCCGTGAACGGCGTCGGACCCGGACGCTCACGGCACAGCCGCTCCAGCGTCGAGCGCCCCCAGTCGTCCAGGTCAGCCATCCGGTCGGAGACGCCGATGAGACCGCCGTACCGCTCGATGTGCCCGACAAGCACGGCACGCTCCTCGACAGCGGAGCCGGTCAGCAGGCAGTCGGGATCGTTGACCCACCACCGGCCGTGCTGCCAGGAGCGCCCCCGGCCGGTGAGGATCGAGGACCGGCCGCTCGGCGCCGAAAGGTCGCCGTCCCGCGGCTCGAAGTGCGGGGCGGTGTCGGGGCTTACCCGCATCGCGTCGACCTTCCCGACGCTCGGCAGGATCGGCGCTCCGCAGCCGAGCAGGTACGGCGACAGACCCACCGCCTCCCGCACGAGGTCGAGACCGGACCGGTAGGCGCAGACCGACGACACGTTCTTTCTCCGGTGGCCCTCCAGGGCGCCGGCGTAGAGGAAGTCCAGCTTGAAGAAGTCGAAGCCCAGGTCGACCAGCGAGCCGAAGACGAGGCCGAGGTAGTCACACACGGCAGGGTGGGTCAGATCCAGCCCGAACACCTGCTGGCCCCAGTTGCGACCCGCGCTGACCGGGCCGTCGTCGCCGCTGAGCAGCCAGTCCGGATGGTCGCGTGCCAGTGCGGAGCTCTCTCCGGCGAGAAACGGGGCCACCCAGATCCCGGCCCGACGCCCGGTCTCGTTGATGCGTTTCGTGAGCTCACGCAGGTCGTGGAAGCGTTCGGACAGCGTGAGCCGGTCCCCAACTGCGGCCTGATAGCCGTCATCAATCTGGATGACGTCCAACGGCAGGTCGTCCTTCTCGATGACCGAGATGTTCTCCTCGATGTCCTGCGCGGTCACGTCGATGAAGTAGTGGTACCAGGAGCACCAGATCGTCGGCGCCGGCCGGATCGGCTGTGCGACGAGACGGGCGGACACCTCGTCAGCCCACTGGCCAAGGACGTTCGACATGGCCGAACCGGTGGGATGACGAAGCACGTCAACCGGCCCGTTGGCGCTCACGGTCATCGCCGCGCCTCGGGCGCTCGCCCGGACCGTCGGCACCTCATGCGCCGGATCCCGCGCTGCGACGACCACGACGTCGCCTCCCTCCGACGGGTCGACCACCAGCAGCCCCTCCCCCTGGTAGCCGTCGTCGGGAGGGGCCAGCCGGTTGCCCCAGCCGTTCATGATCGCCGCGGACGCGATGGGCCGGTGCGGACGCCGGCCGACGTCGTACGACGTGCTGGGGGTCCAGGACTGCCATCCCGACTCGTAGACCCGGGCTCCGGGTCCGAGCGCGATCTCGGCCACCGGCTCGAACGGCGAGGCGGCTGGCATGGTCGCGATGCTAGGTGCCGGTGAGGACACGTGCACGCGAGAGCGTCCATCAGGCTCATCTGTTCGCTGGACGGAGAAGCCCGATCGGAGGACACGCGGGATCTCGGCCACGGCGTCAGGGCACGGTGACGATGAGCCGGCCGGCGACATGGCCAGCCGCGCTCGCCGCTTGCGCCTCGGCCGCATCTTCGAGGGAGAAGGTTCGCTCGACCGGGAGGTGAAGCTGACCGGCTGTGAACAGTCGTGCAGCTTCGGCGTAGGCAGCCGCGGCATTCGTGGAGGTGGACGAGACCTGTGCGCCATGCTCGGGTGCGCTGAAGTCGGCGATCGACAGTACCTTCGACGGCTCGCCGGTCAGCTCGATCAGCTCGGGGATGACGCCGGACCCGGCGATGTCGAGTGCCGCATCGACGCCGTCAGGCGTCAGGGCACGAACTCGGTCGACCAGACCGTCGCCGTAGGTCGTGGCGACTGCGCCGAGGGAGCCCAGGTACGTCTGGTTGGACTCGCTGGCGGTGCCGATCACGGTGATACCGCGTTGCCGAGCTATCTGGACAACGGCCGAGCCGACGCCACCGGCCGCGCCGCTGACCAGCAACGTCTCACCCGCCTGCACGCCGACCTGGTCGAGGATGCGGATGGATGTCTCGACGGGCACGGGGTATCCCGCGGCCTCCTCGAACGAGAGCGCATCGGGCTTGACGGCCCAGTTCCGGAGTACGGCGTACTCAGCCCACGTTGCTGATCCCGAACCGAACACGGCGTCACCGACCGCCACGTCGGCGACACCGTCACCGACCTCGTCGATCACGCCAGCCGCATCCAGACCCGTCCCCGCGGGTAGCGTCAAGGACATCATCTCGCGCATGAAGCCCGCTCGGATCTTCCGGTCGATCCCATTGACCCCGGCCGCACGAACGGCGATCCGCACCTCACCTGCACCGGCGTGCGGCTCAGCGACCTCGACGAGCCGGAGCACCTCAGGATCGCCATACTCGGCGAACTGGACTGCCTTCATCAGTGTTCTCCTCACGAGACCCGAAGCCCTGCTCACGATACCGGGGTTGCCCGGAGCAGGTCGCGGGCGGCGACGACGAGGGAGGCGTTGTCCGGGGCGGGGGACCCATCGGGGAGGACCAGCACGTCCTCGAGCCCGATGCGGACCTGCAGCCCTCGACGGCCCGCATGCTTCAGCGCCGGCCAGCAGCTGGTGCCCTCCCCGTGCAGCAGAACCGGGATGCGACCGAGCCGGCGCTCACCGTTGCCGAGGCCCAGCTGCGCCAGGAGCCGCTCCGCCTCCGCCTGGGTCGCCGCCGGATCCAGTCCGTCGGGCAGCTCGACCATGACCCGGCAGCACCGGTCGCGGTGCGTGGAGGCGAGCCAGGCGTCGGCTCCTTCGCGGTGCCACAGGCCCGCCTCCACGCCGACGCCACGCCTTCGCAACGCGGCCGCAACCTCGTCGGCCCCGGTCTCGTGCCAGTTGACCGAGGCGAAGTCCGGAAGCTCCGTCCACGAGCCGATCGCAGCAACCCGCTGATCGGGGTCCGGCATGGCCCACGCGCCCGTCGTCGCGCCGATCCCGATATCCGGGACCGTCGAGCGGATCGCCTCCAGGACCCTCGCGAGCGCCGGCGCCGCCAGCGTGTCCGCACCCTCGGCATCCTTGGCGTGCACGTGCACCGCTCGCGCCCCGGCTGCCACCACCCGGCGTACGTCCATTGCAAGCTGCTCCGGGGTGATCGGCAGCGCAGGATGCTCCGCCGGCCGGCGTGCGCCGTTCAGACACGCTTTCAGCAGCACCGACAGATCCTCCCATGCGCACTTTCCGGCCGAGCTCAGCTGTCCGCGCAGCTGTGGTGATGGTCGTCAGGTGCGGTAGGCGCTTGCTGCGGCACCCATCAGCGGGGTACGTCGAAGCAGATGGCGGATCGACCAGTCGAACCGCGGCGGGTGCGCCAACAGGTCCGGGCGTTGAAGCTCGTCGGCGATCCCGTGCATCAGCCATGACCAGAAGGCCGGCGTGATCAGCTGGAGCTCCCGTTCGTCTAGCGGTGTCACATCTTGGTATCCCCTGACCACCTCGTCGTCGCGTCCACGCCAGGCGTGAGCGAAGTCGGAGACCCGCAGGTTCAGGTGCGCGAACTCGAAGTCCAGGACTCCCGTCAGCCGACCCTCCACGTAGTGCAGGTTCCAGGGTGCGAGGTCGCCGTGCAGGATGGTTTGCGGAGCCGATGTCGCATCCAGCTCTGTGAACAGCTCCTGGGTCCGGTCAAGATGCCAGCGGATGACCCGTGCATCGTCGGGACGCACGCGCTCGTACGCACGCAGACCACTGGCCAGGTCGGGGTCCAGGGCGACCTCGAGGGCGTTCCTCCAGCCAGGTCGCTGCCCCATCTCCAGCAACATCGCGGTATCAGCATGGAGCCGGGCGAGGAGCCGTCCTCGCTCGCGCTGCTCTTGCTGATCATTCTCCATTGCGCGTGGGGCACCGGATCTGAAGGTGAATAGGCACCACTGTCGTCCGTCCGCGGGTTGCGGACCTCCGATCGGCTCAGGCACCCGCCAGCCAAGGTCAGCGAGGCGCCGAAGAAGTTCCAGCTCATAGCGCAGATCACCCGCTGGTCCGTCGACGGAGCTGCGCAGCACCGCCTGCTCGCCGTCAGAGTCGACAAGCCAGTGCCGGGAGTCCCGTCCGCCGAGGAACCGAACGATGCGTAAGCGCAGCTGCTCGACGATCTGCTCGGCCGGCAGAGGTGAGGTCTCGTCTCGGACGTCCATGATCGACAAGTGTGCTGCCTGGACGGCGCGCTCGCGGCTCCAGCCGGGCTCACGGGTGGCGCCAGGTCACCGTGAAGCTGTCGTCGTCCGCCAGGGGCTCAAGCGTTGTGCGCAAGTCTGACGTCCAACCGGCGGGATGGGTCAGGCGCACGGGAACCACGCAGCAGCAGCAGCGGCGTGCGCGCGCTGCTGGCGGAACGTGCTCCGCACCTGGCTGATGGCCGATGCGAGAGGGAAGATGTCGCGGGTCACCAGGTGGTCGTCGTCGACGGCGCTGACGGGGTGCCAGTAGATGCCGTCAGCTGTCACGGTGACCTCTGGGATGAGGGACTCCACCGTGAGCTCGATGCCGTGGTCGGCCACGCCCTGGCGGGCCAACGGCCGGATCAGCTGGTCTTCGGACGCGATACCTAGGGTGTCCAAGAAGTCGTGGAACTGCGCGCGGGTCTCGACGTGCTCGGGCATGAGCGTCGCTGCGATCCGGACCCGGAATCCTTCGGCCATCGCGGTGCGGACTCCTGCCAGGGCGCGGTCCCAGCTTCCCCGCCCCCGATGTCGGTCGTGGAGGTCCGGGGTGACCGAGTCGAGGCTGATCTGCAGGCCCAGCCGGTCGCGGTTCATCCGCCGCAGGGACTCGAGGCGGCGGCCTTTGAAGAGCATCCCGTTGGTGAGCAGGGTGGTGGGGAGCGCGTCGGTGCAGATCTCGACCAGCTCGGCGATGTCGGGAAGGAGGAAAGGCTCACCTCCGGTGAGCACGAGCTCGCCGACGCCTGCCTCGACCGCTTCAGCGGCCAGCTGCCGGATCTGGCCCGAGTCGAGGGCGCGGCGCGGTGTCTGGGGTGACGACCGGACACAGCAGTAGTCGCAGGCAAGGTTGCAGTCGAAGTTGGTGTAGATCCAGACCCTGCTTCCGGGCAGCCGCCCGGCTACCAGGTCGCCGAGTGGGTCGCTGCGCCCTCGGCGAACGGTCGCCAGGTTGTCCTCGATCCGGACCAGCTCGTTCCCGGTGTGGTCACACCAGTCGGCGATGATGCGCCGTAGGCCCCGCCCGCTGCCGGCGTCGAGCGGCACGGTCACCATGGCTCCATGTGGTACGTCGTTGACCCGGCGCGCGAGGTCGAGGACGACACGGTAGTTCACCACCGAGCTGAGATCCCTTGCTCCTCGACCGCCTCGAACAGCGACGTGTATCCGTCGAGCTGGGGGGGGACCCAGGCGCGGAGCCCTTCCATCTCGAGGATCGGCTGGTGTGCGGGGTTGTCCCAGTCCATGGCGAAAAGGGCGTCCAGCCAGGGCGCGACCCGGTCGTCGGACAAGCCGGGCAGGGCGGTGAAGTTGCAATGGCTGTAGGTCGGGGACTCCCAGACAGCCTCGAAGGCGCCCGGCATCAGCTCTTCGCGTCCGATCGCGTTCCAGGTGTTGATCCCCAACGCTGCGAAGTCCGCGCGGTCGTCGAGTATGGCTCTGAGGGCATCGAGCTCGCTGCGACCGGTGTCACCGTGCTTGCCAACATCGCTGTTGATCCTGATCAGGTCGACGTCATCGACGTCGACACCTTCTCGCTTCAGATAGTGGAGGGGGAGGATGGCTGCCTGAGCCGAGTCCTTCGACCCCAGCGCGAGTCGCTTTCCGCGGATTGACCCGAGCCCGTCGGCACCGGCACCGGCCCTCGCGACGAACACTGTTTGGAACACGGTGTCCGTGTCGCGCATCGCGATAGCCCGGCACTCACGCCCGGTCTGGAGGACAGTCCGGACCCAAGCGAGGTTCGTGTTCCAAGCGAGGTCGATGGTCTGGTCGAGCAGCGCGTCAACCTGCCGGCCATAGTTCGAGAACAAGACGAAGTCCATCTCGGCCGGCCCGTCTCCAAAATAGTCCCGCATTCCCTCCCAAATTGTGACCACATTCGGTGTGTAGGCGACCGAGCCCACGATCAGCGGCTTGCTCACTGTGCCTCCCGTGCCCTAGAAGACGGGTTGGCCCGTGATGGCCTTGCCGTAGAAGTCATAGAGAACGTCGGCCGTCGGCGCCATGACGTGCCCCGCCCTCGCGTCGCGGAAATACCGGTCGATCTGCAGATGCTCGGAGAAGGCCGCGCCTCCGCAAACCCGCATCGCCGCATCGGTGACAGCCAGCGCAGCATCGTTCGCCGCGGCCTTGACCCCGAGCACATGCAGCATCGTGTCATCGGCTCGCGTAGCCAGCCGCTCTGCGGCGCGGTCCACGTAGGCACGCGTGCACTCTAGGTGCAGCGACATCTTCGCGAGCTGGGCGCGGATCGTCGGCAAAGCGGACAGGCTCTGGTCGAGGTGTTGCAGCTTCGCGGCACTCGTATGCCGAATCGCCCCGGAGACCGCGGCATGGCTCAGACCCACCGACACCGACGCGTTCCCGAGGTTGAACCAAGGCATCACGGCCTGAAGCATGAGATCGAACCCGCCACCCGACGGCCCCAGCCGGTAGGCCTCGGGGATCTCGACGTCGAACGCCATCGGGTTTGATGCATTGCCCCTCAGACCCATCCCGTGCCAGTCCCCGGTGACCTTGACGCCCGGCACGTCCGCCGGAACGGCATAGACGTCGACCGTGTCGGCGCCGGGGGTCAGCGTCGACACGAGGTACACGTCCCCATGACCCGCAGAGGTGACCCAGCTCTTGGGTGCGCTGAGCCGCACCCCGACACCGCCGAGCTCGGCACGCGAGACCGGAGCCCAAAAGTGCGAGCGCGAACCGGCCTCGGAGAAGGCCAACGAGCCGAGAAGCTCACCGCTGGCCAGGCCAGCCGGGAGATCGGGCAGCCCCGGCGGCGGCGCAGTGGCCACCGACATCGCGGCGCTCACGTGCATCAGATAGATCATCGCCGTCGACCCGCACGCGCCCGCCAACGCGCTGATGGTCTCGACGAGCTCATGGGGCCCCGCCCCCATCCCGCCGAACTCTTCGGGCATCGTCAGACCCAGCAGTCCCGACGCGCGCAGAGCATCGACCGCCTCGGTTGGGAACCTGCCTGTTCGATCGACATCTCCTGCCGCCTCCCCCGCCGCAGCGACGACGCGATCCAACTGCGGGTCCAGGTCCATCGGCTCACTCAATTCGATTCGGTTCGGATCGGTCACGTGCAAGGACCAGCGTCACCAACCCGACACCCAGGCCGAGCATCACCGCGAACAGCGACCCCCCACCATCGAGCCAATTTGTCGACCGGCCGAGCTGAGCGAGCTGAATCAACGCGGCAACCAGGTACAGCGCGCCGGCCGCGAGCACGAGCAGGCGGATTCCCCTCACGGCTCCGAGCACAGCGCATGCGCCGATGACAGCCACCACGAACAGCCCGGCGCCCTGGCTCGTGCTGAGCGCGTATAGCGTGCTCGCCACCCCTGCCAGGCCCAGGGTCATGGCCGCGCGGTCGAACGGATCGGTGATCATGACAGCCTCAAGGCCAGACCAGACAGCCGGCTCTCGGATCGCCGGCACCCGGGTCGCAGTAGCCCGTCGAGTCCGTAGCTGCGCCCGGCGGCGGTCGCGAACACCGCGACATGAGCCAGGATCATCAGGTAGTAGGACCACTCCCACTCGTTGGGTGCGTTCCTGACCGACAGCATGATCAGCACCGACTGGCCGATCCCGACGACAGCCCAGAACCGTGTCGCCAACCCAATCAAGAGGAACGCCCCGAGGCTGGCCTCGACAAGAAGCGTCATCCAGGCGAAGAACGTGAAGTTCGGCAGCACGATGTGCTCCACCACCCGCGAGAACGGCGCGAACACCGGATACTCCACCGCGTAATCGGTGTACTTGCGGAGAGATTCGAAGTCTGGCGGTCGCTTCCAGCCGACGTTCTCGATCCAGAGCAGCGCCACGCCGACGCGGATGAACGCGACCAGGAGATGGCTCCCCCTGCCAACCTCTGCGTCGCTGGCGTGTCGTGCGCCTACCGCGTTAGCCACAAGAAGCCTCCCTGAGTGCTGCCAGTCAAGGACCCGGCGGCCTGAGACGCAACCCCTGGGGTCTTACAGAATTCGAACGCCGCCGCGACGGTAGATCTCGATGCGCGGTGGCTCGGGCGAGCTCACGGTCCTGTGCGACCTGAGCCGACATTCCTGAGACCGTGGTCGCAAGAATTCGAGCCCTGAGAGTGCGCAACTGGCGTTTCCCCAGTTCTGAGGGGGATTTCGTCGGCGCGCTCGGAGGGATTCGAACCCCTAACCTTCTGATCCGTAGGCAGTCTAGCTCCGTGACAGCCGGTTCCGTCTGGTGCCATCCTGAGCGTGAAATCGCCGGATCGGCAGGAATCCCAACACGGTTCGTTGGCTGGCCCGACTCGGCCCGGGTGAAGGGGAAGTGTGGCGGCCCGACCTCGGTAAGTGGATTCCAGCTGAGAACGTCATGGACTCCATCGTGCGGGGTGACCCGCTGTTCGATGAGATCACCGAGGCCGACGCCCGGAGAGGCCGTCCGGAGGCGTTCGCCGGGACCGATCGCGTGGAAGATGCTTCCCGCACCGAGTCGCAGATCATCCACGCGGTCCACGAGGAGTGGGCGCTGGAAGTGTCCCGGAACCTGGGCCCGATGCCCACCGACGTCGACATAGCACCTCGGGACGGCGAGACGCCCTCCCAGTTCGCGGAAGGTGAGGAGTTGATGCGGGCCACGGGCGCCCAGTCGGACGACCCGGACCGCCGGACCCGGGCGGCGCTCGCCGAAGCCGGGATACCCCTCGACTGACAGGAGGGGAGTGTGGCCGACCGGTCGCGGCTAAAGGCCCTCTACAAGATCCTGCCGCTCCGATGATGACACCTGGACGGTGATGGGGACCTCTCGCGCTCGGCCACACCCCCTGCGCCACGTACGCGCCTTCTTCCGCTCGGCCTCAGGCCTTCGATCATCGACAATTGCCTGAGACGCCAAGCGACACCCCATTCGCCAGACCACGTGGTCGCACGGCTTCGGACTGTTGGGAGAATCGGCTGTCATGTCCATCATACGGGTGAGCCACCGACCGGCCGCGGAGCGACGTCGCGAGGCTATCCACGCCATTGCTTGGCTCCTATTGGGATGGGGACTTCTGCTGGCCGTGGTGGTGGCGGTTGGCATGGCGTTGACCGGACCGCTGAAAGGATCGATCGGTGTTGCTGACAACAGGGTGGAGCGGTGGCTCGCCGCGCACCGTTCGAGCTGGCTGACCGATGTCGCTGAGGCTGTCAGCTTGTTCGGGGAGACGTTGACGGTGCTGCTGCTGGGTCCTGTCCTGCTGCTGGTCACCTGGCTATGGAGTCGGCAGATCCGGGCGGTCGTCTTTCTCGTGGTGGCTCTGGTAGGCGAGGTCAGCGCGTACTTGCTTACTGTCAGCATCGTGAGCCGCCCCCGTCCGCCGGTCCCGCTGCTTGACCCCGGATTGGATCCCAACCACAGCTATCCATCCGGTCATGTTGCGGCTGCGCTCGCCCTGTACGGCGGAATGGCAATGCTCATCTGGCTGTTCTGCGCGAACCGCTGGCGATGGCTGAGCGTCGCGCTGCTGGTGTTGCCACCGCTCGTTGGCATTGCTCGGCTCTACCTGGGGGTTCACCACCCCACCGACGTCATCACCAGCCTTGCCTTCATGTCGGCGTGGCTGGTGGTCACCGGAGCAGTATTTCTCAGGGACCAATCTGCGGAAACCGCCCGCTCTGGAAAGAGATCGCGTTCATACGGCTGCTCCGGTCGAACGATCCCCTAATTGGATGCAACCGTTGGCCCATGCCTGCTCTGGGCTCGGATGGCCTCTGAGCCCCTGTCCTGAGGAGGGGCCGGGCCAGCCGGCCTCGACCACCTGCCGCACTTGCCGCCTGGCCTTATGTGGCGCGCTCGGAGGGATTCGAACCCCCAACCTTCTGATCCGTAGTCAGATGCT
>JBBJMF010000117.1:0-7770 GCA_037719575.1 Nocardioidaceae bacterium | reverse complement strand
GCCCCGTTTGCCCGCGCCCTCGCCCGCGCCCGCCCGCGTTTGCCTGGCTAGCCACCCAGGTGGCCCCTCAGCCACTCAGATCTGCCTGGCGCACGGGTGACTTGCCTGGCTAGCCAGGAAAGTCCCCTCATCCCTGGCTCAGTGCTGGAGTCACGCCAGACGCTGCACTCCATGCGGCTCGGCTTGCTGACGGATCTCCCGCCATAGCCGAGTGCTGGTCCGTGCCATGTTCTCGGCCATCACGTCGTGCCAGACCATCCGACTGAACCCGAACCCTAGACCTCGAATCTTGTCTTCGCGGAGCTTCTCTACCCACAGCACATCCTGTGGACTGACTCGTTGGCCCCTCAGGTCGAGCTGTTCGCGATACTTGAGCCGCCCGTCGCACTCGAAGACATGATGGAGCGCCGGCGAGTAGAGATCGACTTTCGCCTTACCTCCGTCCACAAGCCTGACCTCATGCTGCAGCTCGAGGTCAGTAATGCCCATTCCCCCGAGCAGAATCCGCCCGAGGGTCTCGAGTGGACTTCGTGCCCGACCATCTGCCTCTTGGGCCAGCGCCCGCAACAACGGCGCCTTCGAGCCCGCAGAGGGGCACAGCGCCCGCTCCATCAGGTCATCGTGGGAGGCACCCGCAGCTAACGCTGCATCAGCAGCGACCATCCCGGTCCGGTAACCAAACTCTCTCGCCAGATCGAGAACGGTCCGGATCGGCTCAGTGACCACGACATCGTCTAGTCTCACCAGCTCACCCTCGTCGACCTGCCCCGAATGATGTTTGATGCCTGCCTCGATACGGCTCAGGTGTCTGTCATGCGTCCGCAGCCTCGTCACGTGCGTCAGGCCGTCGTCAGCCCCGTACAACGGCAGACCGAGGCGGCGAGCCGCGGAACTGTGACTCAGGACCGTTCCCGCGTCACAGACAAGCAGCGCCGCCTGGTCGATCAACCGACGCCTGGCGTCGTCAGAGAGCTCGACCCAGTCGGCACGCACGGTGTAGATGCCGTAGCGCACCCGGACCCAGAGCCCGTTTCCCGGCCGGGTCAGGTGGGCGAACTCCCTCTCGGTGTATCCCGCGGCGATTGCCTGATGCCGAGCGAACAGACCGTGCTGGCTGTCCGCCACGCTCCTCAATGTCGGTCTCATGCGGGTGGATCATTGTCGAACCCGAGGGCTGCGCGTCACGCCACAGCGCCGTCGGTGGATGGGCAAGGCGTGGCGCGCTCCTGTGGATGCTCATGGGGCCTTTCCCTGGCTAGCCAGGGAACTGCCCCCTCAGCCACTCAGATCTGCGTTGCGCGGGGTGGACCTGCCTGGCCAGCCAGGCAAATCCTGCGGGGGAGGCTCAGGGAGCACGCACGTTGAGGCCGTCGCGGGTGGCGTCGACGTCGACCGCCACCGTGTCACCGTCCTTCACCTGGCCCGCCAGCAGCGCCTTCGCCAGTGCGTCCCCGATGGCGCTCTGCACCAGCCGACGAAGCGGCCGCGCGCCATAGGCCGGGTCGAACCCGGTCAGCGCCAACCACTCACGCGCCCCGGCGGACACCTCGAGGGCGATCCGCCGCGGAGCGAGGCGTCGGGCCAGCGCAGCCACCTGCAGGTCGACGATCTCGGCGAGCTCCGCGGTGCCCAGCGGGTCGAACAGAACCACCTCATCGAGCCGGTTGAGGAACTCGGGCTTGAAGGCAGCGCGCACAGCGGCCATAACCGCTTCACGCTTGGAGTCAGGCGTCAGCTGCGGGTCCACGAGGTATGCCGACCCGAGGTTGCTCGTCAAGATGACGATCGCGTTGCGGAAGTCCACGGTGCGACCTTGACCGTCGGTGAGCCGTCCGTCGTCGAGCACCTGCAGCAGGATGTCGAAGACCTCCGAGTGAGCCTTCTCCACCTCGTCGAGGAGCACCACGCAGTAGGGGCGCCGCCGCACAGCCTCGGTGAGCTGGCCGCCCTCGTCGTACCCGACGTAGCCCGGCGGCGCGCCGACGAGACGTGACACCGAGTGCTTCTCGGAGTACTCGCTCATGTCGATCCGAGTCATGGCCCGCTCGTCGTCGAAGAGGAACTCGGCGAGCGCCTTCGCCAGCTCGGTCTTTCCCACCCCGGTCGGCCCGAGGAAGAGGAACGACCCCGTCGGGCGGTCGGGGTCGGAGATCCCGGCGCGCGCCCGTCGTACGGCATCGGAGACCGCGACCACCGCCGGGTGCTGGCCGATCAGCCGCTTGCCGATCTCGCCCTCCATGCGCAGCAGCTTTCCGGTCTCACCCTCGAGGAGCCGGCCGGTTGGGATGCCGGTCCAGGAGGCGACGACCTGGGCGATCTCGTCGGCGTCAACCTCCTCACGGACCATCAGGTCGGTGGGCTCGGACTCCTGAGCCTGCTCGAGCTCCTGCTGCAGGCGAGGGATCTCGTTGTACTCGATCTCGCCGGCACGGCGGAAGGCCTCCTCGCCACCGAGGCGCTTGCACTTGTCGGCCTCGGTGCGCAGGTTGTCGATCTGCTCCTTGATCTCACCGATCCGGTTCAGGCCCTGCTTCTCGCTCTCCCAGCGCGTCTCGAGCGCACGCAGCTGCTCCGCGCGGTCGGCGAGCTCGGTGCGCAGCGTCGTCAGCCGACCCGCCGACGCGATGTCCTCCTCCTGCTCGAGCGCGAACTCCTCCATCTTGAGCCGGTCGACCTGGCGGCGCAGCTCGTCGATCTCGGTCGGGCTGGAGTCGATCTCCATCCGCAACCGTGACGACGCCTCGTCGACCAGGTCGATCGCCTTGTCGGGCAGCTGACGGCCGGTGATGTAGCGGTCGGAGAGGGCGGCGGCCGCGACCAGGGCCGAGTCCGCGATCGAGACCTTGTGGTGCGCCTCGTAGCGCTCCTTGAGCCCGCGCAGGATCGCGACGGTGTCCTCCACGCTCGGCTCTCCGACGTACACCTGCTGGAAGCGCCGCTCCAGCGCGGCGTCCTTCTCGATGTGCTTGCGGTACTCGTCGAGCGTCGTCGCTCCGATCAGGCGGAGCTCGCCGCGGGCCAGCATCGGCTTAAGCATGTTCCCTGCGTCCATCGCGGACTCACCGGTCGCGCCGGCGCCGACGACGGTGTGCAGCTCGTCAATGAACGTGACGACCCGGCCGCCGGAGTCCCGGATCTCGCCCAGCACGGCCTTCAGGCGCTCCTCGAACTCGCCGCGGTACTTGGCGCCCGCCACCATCGCACCGAGGTCGAGCGAGAGCAGGCGACGGCCACGCAGCGACTCGGGCACGTCACCTGCGACGATCCGCTGGGCTAGACCCTCGACGACCGCGGTCTTCCCGACGCCGGGATCGCCGATCAGCACGGGGTTGTTCTTGGTACGACGGGACAGCACCTGGACGACGCGACGGATCTCGCTGTCCCGCCCTATCACCGGGTCGAGCTCGCCGTCACGCGCCGCGGCGGTGAGGTCGACGGCGTACTTCTCCAGCGACTGGTAGGTCCCCTCGGGGTCGGGACTCGTCACGCGCGCTGAGCCGCGGACGGTGTCGAAGGCGGCCTGCAGGACTGCGGGCGTCGCGCCAGCCCCCACCAGCAGCTCCTTGGCGGGGCTGTCCACCGTCGCCAGAGCGACGAGCAGGTGCTCGGTCGAGATGTAGTCATCCCCCAAGGACTCTGCGCTCTGCTCGGCAGTCTGCAGGACCAAGATGGTGGGACGCGCGTACGACGGTGACGAGACCGTCGACCCGGTCGCGGCCGGCAGAGCGTGGACGAGCGCCTCCGTCTGGCGCCCCACATGGGCTGCCTCGACTCCGGCGGCCTTCAACAGGGCGCCGGCGATCCCGTCGTGCTGGCCGAGCAGCGCCGACAGCAGGTGCGCCGGCTCGACCGCCGGGTTGCCCGCCGCGGTCGCGAGCTGAATGGCCGCGCCGATCGCTTCCTGGCTGCGGCGGGTGAATCGGGTGGCATCCATGGATGAGGCGTCTCCTGTGTCGTAGGCTGCCGCGGAGCGGTTCGGGCTCCTGCGCTGGATCCTCTCCGGGTCAACCCATGCAGAGTTGAGTCTATTCCACTCAACTCTGCACTGACTTTCGTCCGTCCGACCACCATCGCAAGCTCAACCAATGCATGTTCGAGACCCTGCCGCTCGTCACATCAGACGAGGCAGTCCGGTGAGCTGCACCTCTAAGCGTCGCCTCCCGGCCAGTGTTCGGAGACGTACGTTCCCTGTTCGTCGGCCGGTAGCGAGCGCGTCGAGTTGTTGAGCCGGACGAAGAAGACCCCCTCCTTGAGGCTGGTCTTGGCCAGCAACGGCCGCGCGGATCGTCCTACGTCGACTCGGCAGATCTCCCGCCCGCGGTGCTCGACGATGCGCGCGCGGATGTGGCTGGCCGCAGTGTGGTCGAGGGCATGGATCAGGTGGGTGGTCAGCCAGTTGACGAAGCCATCCCCATTAGGGGGTTTGACCCGACCGTAGTCGGCGTCCAGGCCGACCGGCTCACGGTCCGGCCCGACTCCGATGAGCAGCGTGCCGCCGTCGGTGTTGAGAAACCCCGCCACCGTCTTGACCACCGCGTCCTCCATGAGTCTGCTCGCGGCGTCCTCCCGCAGGTCCCAACGCGCAGTCGACTTGAACTCGACAGCGGAGTCCTCGTCGTTCGCGATCAGCTCGTCGACAGTCCGCAGCGCTGGACTGCGGAAGCCGAGCTGTTCGGCAACGAGGGCGGCGAACTCGGCATCGGACTTGATGCGGGCAACTACCCCTTCGGTGATCGACTCGAGGTCGGGGACCGTCGCAGTGGAAGCCGCACCGCCGAGGGGGTCGGTGAGCGCGTCATGGACGCGGTACACGCTGGACCCGTCGTCGCCGTAGGCACTGATGACGTGGTCGAAGACTGCTTGCACCTTGGCGTCGAACACTACGGGTGGATAGGGGTCAGTCGGCAGCTCGTTGTCGAGCACTTCCTTGATCGTGACGCGTACGTCAGCCACTGTCGCCGCCCGGCGACGCCAGTCCAGCACGAGCTTGTCGTGCAGATGTTCCAGCAGGCGTTTGGCGCCGGCCTTCACCCTTGACCGCTCCGCGTCGTCGAGGACCGGGTCCGGTTGGGTGAGCAGGTCGAAGATCGCGAGCTCCTCCTCGCTCATGTCCTCGGTGACCGCCCGGCGCTCCTCCTCGCTCAGGTCTCCGGACAAGGCGACGAGCCGACGCAGGTACTCGTCGATGTTCAGGCTGCCGGCGTTGTACGCAGCGATCAGCTCCTCGATGCGCTCCACCAGGTCATGGCGGGTGGGATTTCGAACGGCGGCCGACACGGCCCGGTCACGCAGCAGCGCCGCCAAACGGTCGGTCTCGGCGCGCTTACGGCCGGCGAAGCGGGCGGCCAACGCGTCGAAGTCGATATCTGCCAGGTTGATGAGCGGGTCCGGTACGGCGCCCTCGGCGGCGGCCCGAATGACGTACTCCTCCGCGCCGACCGACCTGTCGAGAAGCTTGTCGACGGCATCGGCGACAGCAGTCAGATCGACCTGATTGGGCCTCGACAAGTCCTTGATCCGCTCAGCGAGCACCCGCAGTACGGCGACCGCCGCCTGGTGTCCCGCGGCCGCCGGGTCGGGCAGCACGGCTTTGAAGAGTCTCCGCGCCTGGTGGGCCACCGCCAGGAACTCGGTCTTGACGGTCTCGTCGGCGAGCAGCGACTCCACGGCGGCATCGCGCAGCGCGATGAAGGTGAACCCGGTGGCGAGGCGGAGCTCGTCGACGTCGACGTCGTAGCGTGCACAAAGGTCGACCGCCGACGCGACGGTCCCGGCCAGCGCGTCGACCAGCGCGCCCTTGTCCTGGATGGGTGTCTCGCCGTCGATCTCGGCGTTGGCGGCGCCGTAGATCGCAAGGGCTCGCTCCAGGTCGCGGAAGACGCCGATGTAGTCGACGATGAGCCCGTTCTCCTTCTCGGGGAAGACGCGGTTGGCGCGGGCGATCGTCTGCATGAGCGTGTGGTTGCGCATCGGCCGGTCGAGGTAGATGGTCGACACGCTGGGGGCGTCGAAGCCGGTCATCCACATGGCGCAGACGAAGACCAGGCGCAGCGGGTGGGACGGGTCCTTGAAGTGCTCGTCGAGCGGCTCCCGCTCCATCCGGGCCCGGTGCGGGCGGATGTCGAGGCCGAGCCGCTGCATGTCGGCGATCTCGTTCTGCCCCTGGCTGACCACGACGGCCGTGTCGGTCGTCTCCATCAGCTCGATCCGACTCGCCAGCCAGGGCCGTTCGAGCTCGGGGAGGGCGTCGTGCTGCGCGCGGAGCTCGGTGAGGTGACCAGCCCAAGCCTCCTGCACCAGGTCGTACATGCGGACGGCGGCGGCCTTGTCGATCCCGACGTACATGGCCTTCCCGCTGAACCCACGACCGACGAAGTGGCGGACGAGGTCGCCGGCGATCTTGCGCAGCCGCTCGGGTCGAGCGACCAGCGCGTACTCGCGGGCGAACCGGCGGACCAGCCGGCCCTCTGCATCGTCATCGAGGTCGGCGGCGTCCAGCAGGTCGGTGAGCTCGGCCGCGAAGTCCTCGTTGACGAGCTGGAGCTCTGGAATCCGGTTCTCGTAGTAGAGCGGGACAGTGGCGCCGTCGGCGATGGCGTCGCGGAAGTTGTAGACGCTGACGTAGTCGCCGAACTCGCGACGGGTCAGCTCCTCCCCGGCGACCAGAGGCGTGCCGGTAAACCCCATGAACGACGCGTTCGGCAGCGCCCGCCGCATGTTCAGCGCCAAGGTGTCGTACTGGCTGCGATGGGCTTCGTCGGTGATGACGATGACGTCGTCCCGCTCCGACAGCACCGGCATGACCTGCTCGGCGCCTTGCAGGCGGAACTTGTGGATGAGGGTGAACACGTAGCGATGGTCTGCGCCGAGCAGCTCCCGCAGGTGGTTCGCCGACCTCGCGTGCACCCGGGCCTCCTTGGACACGACACCGGCGTCGGCGAACTGCTCGTGCAGCTGCTGGTCGAGCTCGGTCCGGTCGGTCACCATCACGAAGGTCCAGCTGCCGACCAGCCGGCGCAGCACCTTCTGGGTGAACCACAGCATCGAGAGGCTCTTGCCCGACCCCTGGGTGTGCCAGAACACCCCGAGGTGCTTGTCGCCCGAGGAGCGAATAGTGAGCAGGCGCTCCATCGCGGCGTTCACGCCGTGCATCTGGTGGTATCGGGCGACGCTCTTGACCAGGCCCTGCGGTTGCTCGGTGTAGGCGACGAAGTTCTCGACCAGATCGAGGAGCCGGTCCGGTCGGCACGTCCCACGGAGCGCGGTCTCCAGCGCGACGACACCACGGGTGCCGTCGGCGTCGATCGCCTTCCAGTCGCCGAAGAAGTCCCATCCTGCGTACGTCGCCCCCACCTTGGCCTGCGAGCCGTTGGACAGGATCACGAAAGCGTTGGGCACGAACAGCTGCGGGATCGTGTCGCGGTAGTCGCGCAGGTTCTCGTCGTACGCCGCCCGCACCGGCCGGTTGGGCTCCTTGAACTCCGCCAGTACCAGCGGGATGCCGTTGACGTAGAGCACGACGTCCGTACGCCGGCGGTGCAGGTCACCGGCGACCCACACCTGGGAGGCAGCTAGCCAGTCGTTCTTGGCGGAGTCGTGCAGGTCCACGAACCGGATCGTGGCGAACTCCTCGTCGCCTCGGCCGTCGCGCCACTCGGCCGAGTACCCGTCGCGGAACAGCGAGTGGACCTCCCGGTTGGCGCGGGTCGGGTCCATCGCCGACCGGTCCTTGACGACCGCCGTCACGGCCTCCTCGCGGATGTGGTCAGG
>JBBJMF010000116.1:0-7808 GCA_037719575.1 Nocardioidaceae bacterium | reverse complement strand
CGGCGGTGGCGTGTCCGAGCGGCCGAAGGAGCACGCCTCGAAAGCGTGTGAGGGTGCAAGCTCTCCGTGGGTTCAAATCCCACCGCCACCGCCAATCCGGTGCCCAAGAGGACTGCACACCCCCCGCCGAAGAGCGGCCGGCGCTTTCCCCTGGCGCCGACCGCCTGCATCGTCGATACCCCGAAAGTGCGCGCTGCACCGGGTTGTCGACCGGTCGAGGTCAGACGAGCAGGTCCCGCACCGGCTGCGCGCTCTTCTACCGTTCACGAGCCGATCGTCGAGAGCAAAGCGGTGCGGTTCGCTGGCGCTGATCGGTGTGCGGGGTCGATCATGCAGGTGTGGGGGGCCTGCCGTCGGGGACCGTGACCATGCTGTTCTCCGACATCGAGGGATCGACCCTGCTCCTTGCCCGCATGGGCGACCGATACGCCGAGGTACTGGACGTCCAGCGGACGGTGCTACGTGCGGCATGGAATCGGTGGGGGGGCCTGGAGATGGGCACCGAGGGAGACAGCTTCTTCGTGGTGTTCACGGTCGCCCGGGATGCCGTGAGCGCCGCCGTGCAAGCCCAGCGCGAGCTGGTCGCGTACCCCTGGCCGCAGGGCGAACGGGTCGAGGTGCGGATGGGTGTGCATTCGGGCGAGCCGGTCGTGCACGACGGCGGGTACGTGGGGATGGACGTGCACCGGGCCGCTCGGATCGCAGGTGCCGCCCATGGCGGTCAGGTGGTCGTGTCGAACAGCACCCGGGAACTGGTGAGCACGCGGCTGCCCGCGGGGATACGGCTGGTCGACCTCGGCGCGCACCAGCTCAAGGATATTGCCGCAAAGGAGCATCTGTTCCAGCTGGCCGGAGACGGGTTGGCAACAGACTTTCCTCCGCTGCGAAGCGTGGGGACGACGTCCAGCCTCCCCATGCCAGCGACGCCGCTGGTGGGCCGGGAGGGCGAGCTCGCGGAGATGCAGGCGTTGCTTGCTTCGCCAGGCGTTCGGTTGCTCACGTTGACCGGACCTGGAGGGTCGGGCAAGACCCGCCTCGCGACGGCGCTGGCCCGGCAGTTGGTCGACGCGTTCCCCGACGGTGTGTTCTTCGTGTCGCTGGCGACGGTTACCGATCCCGACGTCATGTGGACGACGATCGGCGAGACGCTTGGACTCCCGCCGGAGAGCCGAGTCCCGCCCCGGATGATCGAGCATGTGGCGCACCTCCGCGCCTTGTTGGTCCTGGACAACCTGGAACAGCTCCTCGCCGCAGACGCTGTGGTCGCCGAGCTGATGGCCGCCGCGCCTCAGGTGGTCTTGATCGTCACGTCCCGCCGTCCGCTGCATCTGGCCAACGAGCACCAGCACCCCGTCCCACCACTGGAGCTGCCGACCCGCGGAACCCTCGAGGAGGTCGAGCGGTCCGGCGCGGTGCGGATGTTCGTCCAGTACGCCGAGATGGTGAGGCCGGGCTTCGCGCTCACAGCCGACAACGCCGAGGACGTAGCGGGCATCTGCCAGCAGCTGGACGGGTTGCCGCTGGCGATCGAGCTCGCGGCCGCCCGCACCAAGCTGCTCACCCCCCGAGCACTGCTCGCCCGGCTGGGGCTCAGCCTCGAGCTGCGGGTCAGGGGCGTGGACCGGCCCGCCCGGCAACAGACGCTGCGAGACACGATCGCCTGGAGCTACGGCCTGCTCACCCCTGATCGACAAGCGTTCTTCCGCCAGCTCGGGGTCTTCGCTGGAGGCGCCGACCTCAGCGCGATCGCCGCGGTGACCGCGCACCGACGGCCCGCGGGTGCGGACCCCTTGGACCTGGTGGCGGAGATGGTCGACGCCAGCCTGGTCATCATTACTGACGCTCCCGACGGGGAACCACGGGTCGGCATGCTCCAAACCGTGCGCGCGTACGCCCATGACCGCCTGACCGCGGCCGGTGAGGCCGACCTCACTCGCCGACAGCACGCCTACCACTATCTGGAGATCGCTCAGTCCTTGGCACCGCTAGCGCACACAGGCCGCTACTTGGAAGCGCGGAACCGGCTCGAGGTCGAGTTGGACAACCTTCGAGAGGCGCTCACGTGGGCGCACCAGCCCGATCAGGCCGATGGCGCGTCCACGGCTCAGGCGTGGCTCCGCCTCCGGCTCTGTGACGCGCTGAGCTGGTTCTGGCGACGCGGCGGGTACCTGGCCGAAGGTCGGCGTTGGCTCGAGCAGACCATCGAGCTCGCCGGCGATGGCGACGATCCGGTCTTAGCTTCCTGCCTCGACGACCTGGCCCGGCTGCTCGCGATCCAGGGGCACAACGATCGGGCTCGTGAGCTTGCCGCCGTGAGCGTCGCGATGTGGCGTTCGTTGAAGGACAACGACAATCTCGCCAAGGCACTCAACACGCTTGCCATCGCAGCGTACGAAGTCGGTGACACCGACGCCGCCCGAGGTCATCTCGAGGAAGCCGTCGACCTTGCTCGGCGGGCCAAGGACCGCGTTCGGTTGGCGGGTGTGCTGGGGAACCTGAGCAGCGTGGAGGTGGGCCAGGGGAACCACGAACGGGCGATCGAGCTGCTGAACGAAGGCTTGATGATCGAGCGCGACCTCGGAGACGTCTGGGGCGTCACCGTCGACGAGCACAACATGGCGTGGCTGTTGGTCGCGATGGGGCGGGTGGACGAGGCGCACGGTCGGGTGGAAGGTCTGGTCGGCGACGTCCTGGCGCTGAACGACCCAGAGCTCACCATCAACTTCGCCGAGGTCTTCGCAGCGATCCTCGCCGGCCTCGGTGACGTCGGACGCGCGGCGGGGCTCCTCGGGGCGGCCGAGGCCATGCGTGAACGCACCGGAATCCCTCGGAATGCACAGCAGGAGCCTGAGCTCCGGAAGGCTCTCAGCGTCGCTCGAGCGATGTACCCGTCCGTCGACTGGGCGCAGCGGTACGACCGTGGAGCCAGCCAGACGGTGGAGGACGTACTCGTCGAAGCACAACGGGCGAGCACCTGACGATAGACGATTCATGATCGAGAGTTGGGCCCCCCTCTTCGTCTGGCGAACTGCTCTCTCTCGGCTTGATTGCCACACGGACGAGACCAGGGCGACAACGCCGCTCGGGTGGTCGCCGCCGGCGCTGGCGTCCGCGTCTCCCGCCGGGCCGGGGAGCCGGCAATCCGCGCTGCTGTCAGGCGCGTGCTGGCCCAGCCCTCGTACCGGGCTGCCGCCCGACGTCTCGCTGAAGCGTTCGCCTTCGAAGCGCAGACCCGCCCGAATGCCGTCGCCGAGGTGGAGGTTGTGCTGAGCCGCTAGCTCACCGTGACCGCCTCAAGACAACCCAATCCGGCGTCGCGGCTGTGACGAATCCGATCCAGCGCCCCGCCGTCGGCGTACGGGGGAAGCTGACGGCGGGGTGCGACACAACGAAGCGACCGCCGCGGTCAGCACTCGGTGGGCTCCGGCCCTCGCCGCCACGGCACGCGCTGTCTGCAGCGGTCATCCGCGGGACCGGCCGGAGCCGAGAGCGCCCGTAGGATCAGCGCACCGCGCCCTCGACGGCGACGTGGTCGACGAGGAGGCGTGGAGAAGCCCCCAGTGAGCATCGACGAGCTGAACATCGCTCTGCTCGTCGGCGCCGGGGTCCTGATCGTCGCCGTCCTCGCCGTACGGCTGTCGTCCCGGGCCGGGCTCCCGAGCCTGCTGCTCTACCTCGGGATCGGGGCCGCGCTGAGCGGATCCGGTCTCATCACGTTCAACGACCTCGAGATCGCGCAGTCGGTCGGCATCGCGGCGCTCGTGATCATCCTGGCCGAGGGCGGGATCACCACCCGGTGGGAGAGCATCCGTCCGCGGCTGCCGATCGCGCTGTCGCTCGCGACCGTCGGTGTCGGAGTCAGCGTGACGGTCGTGGCGCTGGTGACGCACTACGTCCTGGGCTTCCAGTGGCAGCTCGCCGTCTTGTGCGGGGCGATCCTGTCGTCCACCGACGCCGCCGCGATCTTCTCGACATTGCGCCGGGTCCCGCTGAAACCCAGACTCTCCGGAACGTTGGAGGCCGAGTCCGGCATCAACGACGCGCCGGTGATCATCCTCGTGCTGCTGGTCAGCGAGCCAGGTGCGGACACCTCGTTCGTCTCCGGGTTCGGCCTGCTGCTCTTCGAGCTCGTCGTGGGCGCAGCAGTCGGCGGGGTCGTGGGTTGGGCGGGTGCAGCCGTGCTTCGCCAGTCGGCCCTCCCCGCGTCGGGGCTCTACCCGATCGCGGTCACGACATGCACTGTCCTGGCGTACGCGGCGGCTGCCTCCGCGCATGCCAGCGGCTTCCTCGCGGTGTACGTCGCAGCGCTGGTGCTGGGCAACAGCGCGCTCCCGCACCGGGCGGTGACCAGGGGCTTCGTCGAGGCGCTCGCCTGGGTGGCCCAGATCGGGCTGTTCGTCGTGCTGGGCCTGCTGGTCGTGCCGATCCAGCGCGTCGCCGAGATTTTCCTGCCGGCGCTGGTGGTCGGCCTCGCGCTCACGTTCGTCGCGCGGCCACTCGCGGTCATGCTCGCGACGACACCGTTGCGGGTGCCCTGGCGCGAGCAGGCGTTCCTCTCGTGGGCGGGCCTCCGCGGCGCCGTCCCGATCGTCATCGGGATCTTTCCGGCGGTCGCCGACGTCGAGGGCAGCCGCCGGCTCCTCGACGTCGTGTTCGTGCTCGTCGTCGTGTTCACGGTGGTCCAGTCACCGACACTGCCGTGGGTCGCCCGTCGACTCGGCGTATCCGAGACCACCGAGACGCGCGACCTGGCGGTCGAGGTGGCCCCGCTGGACCGGGTGGGTGCCGAGCTGCTGCAGCTTCGCGTCCCGGTCGCGTCCCGACTGCACGGGGTGGAGGTGGCCGAGCTGCGGCTTCCGCGCGGAGCGCTGGTGGCTCTGGTCGTCCGGGACGACGAGTCGATCGTGCCGTCCCCCACCATGGCGCTGCGGGTCGGCGACGAGGTCCTCGTGGTCGTCCCGAGACGCAGTCGCGGGGAGGTCGAGCGGCGGCTGGCCGCGGTCAGCGAGCACGGGCGCCTGGCCGGGTGGCTCGGGCGCCGTACGCCGGGTCGGGACCCGGTCAGCAGCGCGGCGTGGCGATCGGTATCGGGGTTACGAGGGCGGGGTCGCCGAGCGCGGTGAACGCCTCGCCCAGCACGAGGTCGACCGTCGCGTTCGCCCGGCCGTCGGGGACGATGACGGCCCCCGGGATGTGCTGCGCCAGAAGCCGCACCTCCGGCTGGTCCGAGGTCGCCGACCGGATCTGGGCGACCTCGACGATCACCGCCTCGAGCGGGTCGTTCTGGACCGACAGCACCTCGAACCCCCGGTTGCGGAGCTCGGCTGCGGTGTTGTTGGCCAGGCCCTTCCGCAACGTCGCGTTGTAGACGTTCACCGCGACGCTGGCCGGCAGCAGCATGGGTCCGCCGGTCGGCGGTGGCGTCGTCGTCGTCGGGACGGTCGTCACGGCGGCCGCCGGCGCGATCACCGCTGCGGAGGTCGGTGCCGTCGTCGGTGCGGAGGTGGTCGGCGATGTCGTGGTCGTGGTCGCCGAGGGGGTCGGGCACCCGTCGGACGCCACGTTCGGGCCCGGTGCGTCGAATGCCGCCTGCCAGCCGTAATACGTGCCGAACACCACGATGAGGACCAGCACGAGGCCGGTGAGCGGCGCGCGCAGGTGGAGCCGACGTCGGTCCCGCCCGACGATATCCGCGGTCATCCCGTCGCCCTGTCCTTCGCCCCGCCGAGCTCGAGCACGCGCGCATGCATGGAGTTGCGCTGCTGCAGCGCCGTCCGCAGCGCTCGGTGCAGACCGTCCTCGAGGTAGAGTTGACCCTCCCACGACACGACGTGGGCGAACAGGTCCCCGTAGAACGTGGAGTCGTCGGCGAGCAAGGTGTCGAGGTCGAGCGTGGTCTTCGTGGTGACGAGCTCGTCGAGCCGCACCTGGCGCGGCGGCACGTCAGCCCACTGCTTGAGGGTCGTCCCGTGCGCGGGGTAGGGCCGGGTGTCGGCTACCCGCTTGAAGATCACGCCAAGGAGTGTAGAGCGGCGGGGCTACGCTGCCGACACGCGGCGCCTGGGCGCCGAGGCACAGTTGTGCAACGTCGTGGGAGGTCGGATGCCCGGCGAGGAGCCCGATGACGGGCCTGATGATGAGCGCGCCTCGGACGCGGTGGTCGCCAAGATCGCCGCGGGGTACGCCTTCGCACCGCCCGTCGTGGAGCTCGGCGCACTCGTCACGGACGGGTCCGCGCGTCCCGACGTCGGTGTCCGTATCCCGGTGAGCATGTTCACCCGCCACGGCCTCGTTGCCGGCGCGACCGGGACCGGCAAGACCAAGACGCTCCAGCTGATGGCCGAGCAGCTCTCGACCCAGGGCGTCCCGGTGTTCGCCGCTGACATCAAGGGGGACCTGTCGGGTCTGGCCTCGGCCGGCGAGCCGGCGGAGCGCACCCTCGGGCGCGCCGCGGAGGTCGGCCAGTCCTGGCGTGGGACGGCGTACCCGTGCGAGTTCTTCACGATCGGCGGCGAGGGCATCGGCACCCCGGTCCGGGCGACCGTCTCGTCGTTCGGCCCGACGCTCCTGTCGAAGGTGCTCGGTCTGACGGAGGTGCAGGAGTCCTCGCTCGGGCTGGTGTTCCACTACGCCGACGTCAACGGTCTGCCGCTCCTGGACATCAAGGACCTCCGAGCCGTGGTGCAGTGGTTGATCAGTGCTGACGGCAAGGCCGACCTCGAGGGGCTGGGTGGCCTCTCCAAGGCCACCGCGGGCGTGATCCTGCGCGAGCTCATCGGCTTCGTCGACCAGGGCGCCGACCAGTTCTTCGGCGAGCCCGAGCTCGACTCCGCGGACCTCATGCGGACGACTCCGGACGGCCGGGGTGTGATCTCGCTGCTCGAGCTCCCGCGACTCTCCGACCGTCCGGCGGTGTTCTCGACGTTCCTGCTCTGGCTCCTGGCCGACCTGTTCCACGATCTGCCCGAGGTGGGCGACCAAGATCGACCAAAGCTCGTGTTCTTCTTCGACGAGGCGCACCTGCTCTTCTCCGACGCGTCCAAGACGTTCCTCACCTCCGTGGCCCAGACCGTCCGGCTGATCCGCTCCAAGGGGATCGGCGTCTTCTTCGTCACGCAACAGCCGAAGGACGTGCCGGAGGACGTGCTCGCGCAGCTCGGCAGCCGCATCCAGCACCAGCTCCGGGCGCACACGCCGAACGACGCGAAGGCGCTGCGCCAGACCGTCGCGACGTACCCGCACTCCTCGTACGACCTCGAGGAGCTGCTGACCCAGCTCGGGATCGGTGCCGGCGTGGTCACGGTGATGGACCCGGACGGGGTGCCGACACCCGTCGCGCACACCCGATTGCGTGCCCCGCAGTCACTCATGGCGCCCAGCCCGGAGGCGGTCTTGACCGCCGCGATCGCCGCCTCACCGCTCAGCCCGAAGTACGCCGTGCCGCTGGACCGGGAGTCCGCCTACGAGCGGCTGGCCACCCGGCTGGGCGCCGGTGCGGCAAAGGCCGCGACCGAGCGTGCCGGTGGGCCGGCCGGCTCGGTTCCACCCAGGGTGGATCCCGTCCCGCCCCCGCCCCAGCTGCCGGGCCCGCCTCCGCGCGACCCGACGGACGATCGCGTCCAGATCCCGGACCTGCCGCGGGAGCGCGCCGATCCGAAGCCCCGGCGTGAGGAACCCGGCGCGGCGGAGCGGATCTTCAAGGACGTGACCCGGTACAAGACGATGGACGGGATGGCCCGGGCGGCCGGGCGGAACGTGCTCGTGGAGATCGCTCGCGGCGTCTTCGGCATCGGCCGCCGCGGCTGAGG
>JBBJMF010000115.1:0-7865 GCA_037719575.1 Nocardioidaceae bacterium | reverse complement strand
CACGCGAGGGGATGACCCCCTCGGTCTTGTAGCCGATGTCGAGCAGGACCTCGTCTCGATCGACCTTGACGATGATGCCGTCGACGATGTCGCCGTCGTCGAAGTACTTGATGGTGGCGTCGATCGCGGCGAGGAAGTCCTCAGCCGAGCCGATGTCGTTCACCGCTACCTGCGGTGTCTCCTGTACGGCGGGAGGGGCCTCGATGCTGCTCGTCATAGGGATGTGGAACTCCGTCGGGTGGATGAAGGTCGTGCGTGCACGCCAAAGGCCCTTGGATCGCGTCCCACCGAATGTTTCGGGCCAGATTCCGCCCCGGTCGATAGAGGTACGAGCACGAGCCTGCTCCGTCTGAGGTCATGCAGGCCCAAAGCGCAAGCCCTAGAATACGGCGTCTGCGCTGCACCGGGCAACCTGGCCCGCTCGCAGCCCCTGCAAGCCGTTCGCCGGGTCAACCCGGCAAACTCCCCCGGGGGGCCACTCGGGGCGACGGCCAGGGCCAGGCGTCGAGGTCGCCGGACCTCGCCTGCGCTTGCAGCAGCTCGGTCGCCAGGTCCGGCACGGGACCCGGCCGCGGCCTTCCCGCGAGCTCGACCAGCGCCCACAGGTCCGTCGCCCGGCCGAGCCGCAGCTGCTGGGCCGCACCACCGGGTGCGACGCCCGCGAGGGTCTCGAGGAGCGGACCGACCAGTCGTTTGTCGCGCTCGAAGCGGCAGAGGTTGCCGAGGTCGGCGTAGCGCGACCCGGCATGGGCGAACTCCCAGTCCAGCAGCGCGCACACCTGCGACGTGGCGGGGTCGACCAGGATGTTCTTCGGGTTCATGTCGCTGTGCGTCAGGACCGCCCGCAAGGGCCGCAGGTCGGCGTCTTCGGCGAGCAGGTCCTCCGCCGTGTCGACGAGCCTGGTGAGCGCTTCCCAGTCGGACACCGACCAGGTCGCCAGCCGTCCGTCGTCGCGCAGCCGTTCGGCCCACTCCCGCAGGTCGAGCGGCAGCTGCTCGGTCGACGACGTGAGGTTGCGGTCGGCGAACATCGCGAAGCGAAGGAACGGGATCCCCGCCAGGGTGTTGAGGACCGTCCCGAGGCTGCGGCCGACGGTTGCCAGGTCGAGCCAGTCCGGCTCCGCGGCTAGAGCCGAGTCGAGGCGGGTCCCCGCGACGTACTCCGTGACGAGCACCGCGGGGTTGCCGGCCACCGGGTGACGGAGCTCGAGGACGTCCGGGACCGGGACGAGCCCTCGCACGAGGCGCAGCAGGCTGGCGTCGATGGCCGCCCGCTCCGGGTTGCGGGCGTAGATCCGCACCACCACCCGGTCCGGGCCGCTCTCGGCGACATACGTCTCGCCGCTGTACCCCCCGTCGAGGGCCCGCAGGGCCCCGCCGTACCAGTCGGCTGGCAACATGCGCTCATTCTCGGGCAGCGGCACCTGCCGTGAGGTCGCCGGGGGTGTCCGCCGTCGTCGGGTCCTGGCCTTCGTCGATGTGGACGTCGGCCGCGGGCGACCCGCGCAAGGCAACGAGCACCATCGCACCGGCGACGACGTAGCCGCCACCCTGGATCGCGATGATCGGCAGGATCCCGACCGCCTCACCGAGCCAGCCGGCGATCCCGATCCCGATGATCACCGCCGTCCCGGAGATCGCGGTCAGTGCCCCGAACACCCTGCCCCGGAACTCGTCGACCGTCACGGTCTGGAACGTCGTCATCATCCCTGCGATGGAGAACGCCCCTGGTACGCCGACAACCACCATCAGGACCAGGGCCGGTACGACGCCGGACAGCACAAGCGGATAGAGGAAGAGCGCCAGGTCGACGAGCCCGAACGCAACCGACCCCCAGCCGAACAGGGCATACGCGCTCCACCGGTGACCGGCCGAGGTGACGACGAGCCCGCCGACGATGCCGCCGACCGCCTGGATCCCGACGATGAGCCCGAAGTCGGACCCGCTGCCGTGCAGCACGTCCCTGACGAACGGCGCGAACAACGTGCCCATGATGCCTTCGCCGATCGCCGAGATGGCGCCCCACAGCATGATGACCCGCAGCGCACGGCTGGCCGCGATGATTCGCAGGCCGGCGCGCCACTCCTCGAGCATCCGCGACAACGAGCCGACCGACGCGTGGCTGGCGTGGCTGTCCCCGTCCTCGACGGTCGGCCGGAACCTGATCAGCGTGAGCAGCCCGGCCGCGAGGGCGAAGGTGGCGGCGTCGAAGAAGGCAAGCCCGGAGACTCCTCCCGTGGTGGCGACGATCCCTCCGACGGCCGATCCGACGAGCCGAGCCAGGTCGCGGATCTGCGAGTTGACCCCGTTCGCGCCGAGCAGGTCCTCCTTGGCGACCAGGTGCGGGACGAGCGCCTGCTCGGCGGGGGTGAAGAACTGCTCGACGCACCCCTGCCAGCCGCCGACGACGTAGACCACCCAGATCGTGCTGGTGTCGTGGACGAGAAGCAGTGGCGCGAGCCCGACCACCTGCAGGAGGTTGGCCACGATCATCGTCGTACGGCGGTTCCAGCGGTCCACCATCACACCGGCGAGCGACCCGAGCAGGATCGACGGCAGGAAGCTCGAGAGCAGCATCGCGCCGGACGCGAGGGTCGAGCCCGTGATCTGGTAGACCAGGAACGTCAGGCCGACGTGCAGCACCCAGTCGCCGGTCATCGAGACCAGGCCCGCCGAGACGAGCAGCCGGTAGTCACGGTTGTCGGCCAGCAGACGCACCAGTGCCCTCACCTCAGGATCCGCTCGCCGTCGGCGTCAGCGGGACGACGACCAGCGTCACCTCGACCGGCCTCGGGGCGGACATGCCCGCGCCTGCCGACTCGGAGGCTCGAGCAACCGCGCGCTCGAGGTAGGGGCGGCACAGCGCCGAGAACGCCTTCGCCAGCTCGTCAGCCTCGTCGCAGGTGAGAAAGAGCAGGCTGGTGTCGAGTCCGACCACGTCGTGCCATGGCGCGTGCTCGGCCCGTCGGCGCTGCTGCTGCCACTCCAGGAGGTTGGAGATCGTCTGCTCGGCCAGGGTCTGCTCGAGCAGATCGGCGGCGGACGCACCCTCGGCGGTCATCTCCGCGCCGAGCCAGGTGGTCGACGTGGACAGAGCGCGCCAGGGGCGCTCGCGTCGGTCCTGTCCCGCCACCTGCTCGGCGAACCCGTACTTGGCGAGCTGGTGGAGGTGGTGGCTGGCCAGCGCCTGGCTGATGCCGGTCTCCCGGGCTGCGTACGCCGCCGTACAAGCGCCCTCCCTGATCAGCAACCGGTGCAGCCGTAGCCGCAGCGGGTGCGCGAAGGCGCGCAGCACCCGGAGGTCGTCCAGCACCCGCCTGGCCCGCGGATCGGGCGCTGTCGGAGTCTCGCCGCTTTCCAAGGACATGCTTGGCATCCTGGACGAAGGCAGGCCAGATGTCAAAGACATCCTTGGAATGTTGCCTCAAGTCGCAAGGAGTCGGCGCTGGCTCATAGCGTGGTCGCCGACGGGGTACGGCGAGAGAGTGGAGGCGGTCATGAGCGTGCGGTGGTACACGACCGTGGTGGACAGTAACGATGTAGCGGCGCAGGGTGCGTGGTGGGCCGAGGTGCTCGGCTGGAGGCTCGTCGTCGAGCTGGACAACGAGGTCGTGATCGTGCCGCCCCATGCGTTGGACGAGTCGCGCGACATCCCTGTGGAGGAGCGTGGACCCGGGATGGTGTTCGTGACCGTGCCGGAGAGCAAGCAGGTGAAGAACCGGCTGCACATCGACCTCGCGCCGCTCGCCTCCGACGACCAGGCGGCCGAAGTGGCTCGGTTGGAGGAGCTCGGCGCGACCCGCGTCGATGTCGGTCAAGGTGACGACGTGCGATGGGTTGTGCTGGCCGACCCGGAGGGAAACGAGTTCTGCGTCCTGTCGCCACGCGACTGACCTGCCCGCAGGCAAGACTCGGGGGCGTCAGCTGCGGCTGGGGCGCTGGTACTGGCCGCGGCGGTGCACGAGTGGCTCGGACTCACTGCCGAGCTCGACGTGCTCGATCAGCGTGTCCGCGAGGACCGACCAGCCGACCTCCGTCAGGTCGCCGTCGACGAGGCGCAGGCCGGCCCAGCTGCTGGCGCCGCTCAGCACCGGCCCCCACGCCGAGTCAGCCCACTCCGCCAACCTGAACGCGCCCCCGGGAGCCGGGCTCACCCCGGCAAAGGCGTCGGAGAGTGCCCGGTGCTGCCAGTCCAGCAGGTGCATGACACAGGTGCGCGTCCGGGCGAGGGTCTCGGCGAAGCTCGAGTCGGGGTCGAGCAGGGCGAGCGCGTGCCCGGGCTCGCCGGTCGCGACCATCCGCGAGGAGACGGTCAGCCCGGCGCGTGGCGCCTCTCCACCACCGGCGGTCCACAGGGTGACCGTGCCGCCGAGGCGCCCCCGCAACCGTCGTACCGGGTCCCGGTCCGCTAGCGCGGCCTGGAACGGGTGCTCGGGGTGGATCGTCACCCGCCCACCCTAGGTCGGCCCCCACGCAGACGACCGTTGGGAGGGCTTCAGCGACTGAGCTTCGGGAGCACGTCGTTCCCGAACACCTCGAGCCACTCGACCTGGTTACGGCCGACGTTGTGCAGATAGATCGCAGTGATGCCCAGATCGAGGAAGCGCTGGATCTCGGCGCGATGGCGGTCAGGGTCTGCGGAGACGACCATCCGCCCCTCGAAGTCCTCCGGCCGCACCAGCGCCGCCATCTGCGCGAAGTCGTACGGCGACCGGACGTCCTGCTTGGCGAACTTCATGCCCCCGTTGGGCCACTGGGTCATGGCGTTCAGGGCGGCCTCCTCGTCGGTCGGCGCCCACGACAGGTGAAGCTGGAGGACCTTGGCCATCGCATCGGGGTCCTTGTCCTGCGAGCGTGCGCCGTCGTCGAACTTCGCCAGCACGGATGCGACCTTCTCGGTCGTGGCACCGGGCGTGATGATGCCGTCGCATCGCGCGCCCGTCTTCTTGGCGGTGATCGGACCAGCGGTGGCGACGTAGATCGGTGGCGGCGGGTCGGTCAGCGTCCACAGCCGCATCGAGTGCATCTTGAAGTTGTCGCCCGAGTGCTTGACGTCCTTGCCGCTGAAGAGCTTCTGGATGACGTCGATCGCCTCGAACATCATCGCGATCCGCTCCGGCGCCTCCGGCCAGTAGCCCGCGAACACGTGCTCGTTGAGCGCCTCCCCCGAGCCGAGCCCCAGCCAGCTGCGCCCGGGATACATCGCCTCCAGGGTCGCTGCCGCCTGGGCCACGATCGCCGGGTGATGGCGGAAGGTCGGGCACGTGACTCCCGGCCCGAGGTCGCCCGTCGTGCGCTGGCCCAAGGCGGACAAGACGTTCCAGACGTACGACGCCTGCCCCTGCGCGGGCACCCAGGGCTGGACATGGTCGGCGGCCATGACCCCGCTGAACCCGTGCTGCTCCGACGCCTCGCTGAGCTCGATGATCTCGCCCGGGGCGAACTGCTCCAAGGCTGCCGCGAACCCGACCGTTGCCTCTGCCATGACGCCATCCTCCCCCATGGCCCGCCCCCGTTCCGCGCGGCGATCGAGCGGCCCGGTCCCGATGAGTTCTCGACCCCGGCCTGGTCTACCAGTCAGACTGAGGCCAACGCGGTCTCGCGACAGGGAGGACAAGGCGATGCAGAAGATCACGACATGGCTCTGGTTCGACACCGAGGGCGAAGAGGCGGCCAAGTTCTACACCTCGATCTTCGCGAACTCGAAGATCACCGACACCACGCGCTACGGGTCGGCCGGGCCACGCCCCGAAGGCACTGTCATGACTGTCGCGTTCGAGCTCGAGGGGCGGGAGTTCGTCGCGCTGAACGGCGGACCGGAATTCACCTTCGACGAGGCGATCTCCTTCATGGTGGCGTGCGAGTCACAGGAGGAGGTTGACGACTTCTGGAGCAAGCTGACCGATGGTGGTGAGGAGAGCCAGTGCGGCTGGCTGAAGGACAAGTTCGGGCTGTCCTGGCAGATCATCCCGACCCGGCTGAACGAGCTGTTGGGCGACCCCGACCCGGAGCGAGCCCAGCGGGCCATGCAGGCGATGCTGCAGATGAAGAAGATCGAGATCGACGAGCTGGAGCGCGCTGCCGACGGCGAGGACAAGTCCTAGTCCTGCGCCACGCAACGGAACCTATCCTTGACGGGTGAGCCTGACCGCCTTCGTCGAGGAGCACCGCCGGATCTTCGTGCTCACCGGCGCCGGCTGCAGCACCGAGTCCGGGATCCCGGACTACCGTGACCGTGACGGCGCTTGGAAGCGCCGCCAGCCCGTCGAGTTCCAGCCGTTCATGCGCGACCCGGTGATGCGATCGCGTTACTGGGCACGCAGCCTGATCGGCTGGCGCAGCTTCGGCGGGGCAGAGCCGAACCTCGCCCACCGGTCCCTGGCCACGCTGGAAGCGGCCGGCCGCGTCAGTCTGCTCGTCACCCAGAACGTCGACGGCCTGCACCAGGCGGCCGGCTCACGGCGGGTGATCGACCTGCACGGACGGCTGGACCGGGTGGTCTGCATGTCCTGCCACGCCGGTTGGCGTCGTACCGGCTGGCAGGCGCACCTCGAGCAGCGCAACGCAGCCTGGTCCGGCCTCGACGCCCCGGTCGGCCCCGATGGCGACGCCGACCTCGAAGGACTGGACTTCTCGACGTTCGAGGTCCCTACCTGTCCTCGCTGTGGCGGGGTGATCAAGCCCGACGTGGTGTTCTTCGGGGAGAACGTGCCGCGATGGCGACACACTCAAGCCACAGCGGCGCTGGCCTCCGCCGACGCCATGCTCGTCGTTGGGTCGTCGCTGATGGTCTTCTCCGGCTACCGGTACGTCGTGGCGGCGAGCCGGCTGGGCATCCCGGTGGCTGCGGTCAACCTGGGCCGGACCCGGGCCGACCACCTGCTCGCGCTCAAGGTGGAACGTCCCGTCGGGGAGACCCTCGACGATCTGACGAGCAGCCTCGAGCGCGAGGGCGCGACGCGTGAGTGACGACCGGTTCCGCGCGGTCACGGCTGAGGAGACACTTCGGGCCAACCGCGCCGACTGGGACCGCACGGCGGACGACTACCAGCGAGAGCATGGCGAGTTCCTGCGCGACGTCGGGTTCGTCTGGTGCCCGGAGGGCCTCGACGAGGCCGAGGCGCGACTGCTCGGCGACGTCGACGGACGGCGGGTGCTGGAGATCGGCTGCGGCGCCGGCCAGTGCTCACGCTGGCTGGTCACTCGTGGAGCGTCGGTCGCAGGCGTGGACCTGTCGCTGCGGCAGCTGCAGCACAGCCGGCGCATCGACGACTCGACGGCGATCTCGGTGCCGACCGCGTGTGCCACGGCCACGTCGCTCCCGATCGCCTCGGGATCCGTGGACATCGTCTGCTCGGCTTTCGGCGCGTTCCCCTTCATCGTCGACATCGGCGTCGCGCTCGGTGAGGTCGCTCGCGTGCTGCGGCCGGGAGGGCGGCTGGTCTTCTCGGTCGTCCACCCGACACGGTGGATGTTCCCCGACGACCCGAGTGCCGATGGCCTTACCGTCTCGCGCTCCTACTTCGACCGCACCCCGTACGTCGAGACCGACGCGACCGGCCGGCCGACGTATGTCGAACCCCACCACACCCTCGAGGACTGGACGCGAGCACTCGTCGGCGCGGGCCTGACCTTGACCTACCTCCACGAGCCGGCCTGGCCGGCGGGGCACGATCGAGTGTGGGGCGCCTGGGGACCTGTCCGGGGGATGCTGGTGCCCGGCACCCTGATCATCTCCGCCGCAAAGCACTGAACCTGGCACTGCGAGGGAACCTTTGTGGCCCGCTGGGTCGTCGTAGTCAGGGATGACCACCGACGATGAGGAGCAGTGGACAGGGACGAGGACTACTCGGCATATGTGAGCG
>JBBJMF010000038.1:0-23942 GCA_037719575.1 Nocardioidaceae bacterium | reverse complement strand
CTGAGAGGTCGCAGCCCGCAACAGGTCAGTCGTGAAGGGCGATCGTGTCCACCCCGTGACTCAGCGCACGTCGACGAGGTCCACCACGAAGATCAGCGTCTCGCCCGGCGCGATCGCCGACCCCGCCCCGCGGTCGCCGTACCCGAGCTGTGGCGGGATGACGAGCTGACGCCGACCGCCCACCTTCATGCCGGCGATCCCCTGGTCCCAGCCCGCGATGACCTGGCCGACACCCAGTCGGAAGGCAAGCGGCTCGCCTCGGTTGTACGACGCGTCGAACTCCTCACCTGTCGAGTGCGCGACTCCGACGTAGTGGGCGACGACGGTTGCCCCCGTGGCGGCCTCGGCGCCGTCACCCACGACCAGATCGGTGAGCTCGAGGTCTGTGGGCGGCGGCGAGTCAGGGAATTCGATCTCCGGCTTGTCGGTCATTCGCCAACCCTAGTACGGCGTGCAGCAGTCAGGGCTTGGAGACGTAGGACTCGAGCTGGTCCCGCTCGAACTCCAGCTCGTCGATGCGTGACTTGACCACGTCACCGATCGAGACGATGCCCACGAGGTCTCCGTCGGCGACGACCGGCACGTGACGGATCCGGTGCAGCGTCATCAACCGAGCGAGCTCGTGGACAGACTGCTCCGGCTCGGCCGTCTCGACGCTGGAGGTCATGATGTCGCTGACGGGCCTGTCGAGTACGTCGACACCGCCTGCCAGCCCTCGGACCACGTCACGCTCGGACACGATGCCGGCCACGGGGTTGTCCGCCGTCGAGACGAGCACGGCTCCGATGTTCCTGTCGGCGAGCAGCGCCACGAGATCGCGCACCGTGCTGTCGGGGGACACCGAGATGACCTCGCCGCCCTTCGCGCGCAACACCTCGCTGATCCGCATCGAGTGCCTCCAAGTCCGTCGACATGCTGTCTCGGCAGTGCCCTACCCGCAGATCCGCAGGGTTTTCGAGCAGTCGGACCTGCGAGGATGGCCCTCGTGACGACCGTACTCGAAGCCGCGCCCACCCGCACGGTTTCCCGGCCCTGGCCGACACCGCTGCTGGTGACCGGCGTCCTCGGGTGGGTCACGGTCGTGCTGCTCGTCGACGCCCACTCGACGCTCGCTGTCCAGCGCGTCCTCGGCCTCGTCACCTGGTGCGTGCTCGCCGCGATGCTCGCTCGTGAGAGTCCGTTGGTCCGCGTGCAGACGGCGGTGGTAGTGGTCTTCGCATCCCTTGTGGAGTACACGTTCTCGCCGTTTCTCGGCGTCTATCTCTACCGGTTCGACAACGTCCCGGCCTACGTGCCGCCCGGTCACGGGCTGGTCTACCTCGCGGCCCTGGCGATCGGGCGGACGATCTGGGTCCGCACCCACGCCCGCGCTCTCGCCCGCGGGGTCGCGGTCGTCGGCGGGTGCTGGGCGTCGTACGGCATGTTCCTGGCGGCCAGGCCCGACGTGCTGGGCGCGTTCTGGTTCGGCTGCCTGCTGGCCTTTTTGCGGTGGGGACCGTCGCGGGGGCTCTACGTCGGCGCGTTCCTCGTGGTCAGCTACCTCGAGCTGCTCGGCACCGGTCTCGGGACCTGGGCCTGGCAGGAACACGACCCCACCGGTCTGGTGCCGATCGGGAACCCGCCGTCGGGGGCCGCGGGCGGCTACGGCTGGTTCGACCTGGCCGCACTGCTGCTGGGCCCGGCGATCCTCGCGGCGGGTACGACGGTCAGTCGTCGTCTTCCGACGGGTGCTGGGCGTGCTCGGCCGCCATCCGTTGGCGCCGAGCGCTGAGGTCGTGGATCTGGCCCCCCTCCCGTCCCGGGCGGGGGCCGAGGTCGTCCGGAGGTGAGCCGATGAACGCCATGACCTGCTCATGCAGCCGGTCGTTCGTGGCAAGGGCGCTCCCACCACCGGGTCCGGGCGTCCCGTCCAGGCTGGTGAACCTGCCGCCTGCCTCGTCGACGATGACCGAGACGGCTGCCATGTCGTGCAGGTGCAGCTCGGGCTCGGCGGCCACGTCCACCCCGCCCTCCGCTACGAGCATGTAGGACCAGAAGTCGCCGACGGCGCGGGTGCGCCAACAGTTGCGGGTGAGTGCGAGGAAGTCGTCGAGCCGGCCGTGGTGCTCCCAGGCCGACAGCGATGCATAGGAGAAGTGGGCGTCCTCGATGGCCGACACGTCGGAGACGCGGCAGGCGCTCGCGGAGTGGAGCGACTTCCCGTTCCAGGCCCCGCTGCCCTTGGAGGCCCACCAGCGGCGCCCCAGTGCGGGCGCGGAGACGACACCGGCCACGACCTCGTCCTCGACCATCAGCCCGATGAGCGTCGCCCAGATCGGGACGCCGCGGATGAAGCTCTTGGTCCCGTCGATCGGGTCGATCACCCACCGGCGGGGGCCCCAGCCGGTGGAGCCGGACTCCTCACCCAGCACCGCGTCACGCGGTCGGGCCCGGCCGAGGGTGCGACGCAAGGCGTCCTCGACGCGCTCGTCGGCGTCGGAGACCGGCGTCAGGTCGGGCTTGGTGACGACGTGCAGGTCCAGTGCCTTGAACCGGTCCATGGTCAGCGAGTCGGCGTCGTCGGCGAGGATGTGCGCCAGCCGCAGGTCGTCGGTGTGGTCGGTGGACACACCTGTCAGGCTATGCCGTCCCATGCGGCCGAGCCGAATGACGCGCGGGATGAACTTTCCGCGGTGCGGTGACGTATTACGCATACGCTCGCGCTTGGCGAGCTCAGTCCCGTCTGCCACGCTTCAGGGAGCAGTCTTGATTCCCGACGAGTTTCACAGCCTTCCGGTCCACCCACTGGCCGTCCACGGCGCCGTCGTCCTCGTCCCCCTCGCCGCATTGCTGGCGGTCCTTTTCGTCGTACCGCGGACTCGCGCGTGGGCTGCATTGCCGATGCCGATCGTCACGGTAGCCGCGCTGCTGTCGGTCATCGTGTCCAGGGCGAGTGGGTACAACTTTCGCGACGACCTCGCGAAGATCAACCCGCAGATCGTCGAGCAGATCGCGAACCACGAGGACAAGGCAACCTGGCTCCTCTACTTCATGATCGTTTTCGCGATCACCGCTGTGGGGGTGTATGTGCTGTACCGGCAGGCCCATCGGTTCACCGGAGCCGTGGAGTACGCCGCCTGTGGGGTGCTTGTCGTCGGGGCGCTGCTCGTGGCCTGGCAGACCTACCAGACCGGTGAGGCCGGCTCCAAGGTGGTCTGGGGCGGCGGGGGGGCCAGCAGCACGATCTCACAGACGGTGACGGTGACCGGTCGCTGATCTCGGTACGACGGTCAGTCGCCGCCGTCGCGGCTCGCCAGCAGCCGTCGGAACGAGTCGACGCGGTCGGGGTCGACGAGCCCGGCCGCCACTCCCGCGTCGAGCGCACACTCGGGCTCGGTCGCCCCGTGGGTGCATCCGCGCGGGCAGTCGTCGGCGATCACGTCGAGGTCCTCGAACGCGCCGATGATGTCACGTGCGCCGACGTGGGCGAGCCCGAAGCTCCGGATCCCGGGGGTGTCGATGACCCAGCCACCACTGGGCAGCTCGAGGGCGTAGGCGGACGTCGAGGTGTGGCGTCCACGACCGGTGACGGCGTTGACGATGCCGGTCGTCCGGCCGGCGCCGGGAACCAGTGCGTTGACGAGGGTCGACTTGCCGACCCCCGAGTGTCCGACCAGCACGCTCACCTGGTCTCGCAGCCGCTCCACGACGGCCCCGAGCTCGGCTCCGCGCTGGGTCACGACCGACGACACGCCTAGCGCCCGGTAGATCACCAGCAGCTCGTCGGGGTCCGCCAGGTCGCCTTTCGTCAAGCAGAGCAGGGGTGTGAGTCGAGCGGCATACGCGGCCACGAGGCAGCGGTCGATCAGCCGTGGGCGCGGTGGCGGGTCCGCGACAGAGGCCACGATGACGAGCTGAGTGGCGTTCGAGACCAGGATGCGCTCGACTGGGTCGTCGTCGTCGGCGCTGCGCCGCAGGACAGTCGTGCGGTCGCGCACCTCCACGATCCGCGCCAGCGTCCCTTCGGCGCCTGAGGTGTCCCCCACGACGAGCACGTCGTCGCCCACCACGACCCCCTTGCGGCCGAGAGGGCGGGCCTTGACGGCGAAGACGTTGCGCGCCTCGAGGCCGGCGCCGACCCGGACCGTCAGGCGCCCGCGGTCAACGGTGACGATGAAACCCGGCACGCCGTCCGGATAGCTCGGGCGGTCCTTCGTCCGTGGACGGGTGTGTCGCCGCGGGCGGTCGTAGCTGTCGAAGTCGTCCTCGCCAATGGACCGCGGGCTCACGTGAGCATCGCCGTCCAGGCGTCGACGAATCCTGGGAACGTCTTGCCGGTCGTCGCGATGTCATCGACCTCCACGCCCGCGACGACGAGGCCGAGCACCGCTGCGGCCTGGGCGAGGCGGTGGTCGTCGTACGCATGGAAGAGTCCCCCGTGCAACCGCGCGGGGCGGATGTGCAAACCATCTGCGGTCTCTTCGACGTCGGACCCCAGGGCTCGAAGCTCGGTGGTCAGCGCCGCGAGTCGATCGGTCTCGTGGCCGCGGAGGTGCGCGATGCCTCGCAAGTACGACGGTCCGTTGGCCGCCGCCGCGACCGCAGCCAACACGGGCGTCAGCTCGCCCACCTCGTGCAGGTCGACATCGACGCCTGCGATCTCACCGGATCCTTTGACCACAAGGCCTTCTCGCGCGCGCTCGACCTCGGCGCCGAAGAGCCCGAGGATCCAGCGCAGCTGGTCTCCTGGTTGGCGGGTCTCGCCCGGCCACCCCCGCACCGTCACCTGCCCGCCACACACCAGGGCGGCCGCCAGGAAGGGGGCGGCGCTGCTGAGGTCCGGCTCGATGTCCACCGTGACAGCCTCGACGGATCCGGGGGACACCCGCCACCTGTCGGGTTCACTGTCGTCGACGGCCACCCCGCGTTCGCGCAGCATGTCCACGGTCATGGCGACGTGCGGGAGCGACGGCAGCGGCTTCCCGACATGGCGCAGATCGACGCCGGCGTCGTACCTGGCGCCGGCGAGCAGCAGCGCGGAGACGAACTGGCTCGACGCGGACGCATCGAGCGTCACCTCACCACCCGGCACCCGGCCCACTCCCTCGAGGGTGAACGGCAGCCCGACAGCGCTGGGCTCGACATCGACCCCGAGACTCCGCAGCGCGGCAAGCACCTCACCCATCGGCCGCCCGCGAGCCACGTCGTCGCCGGCGAAGCGGACCCGCCCGACGGCGAGCGCGGCGACCGGCGGGACGAAGCGCATCACGGTGCCGGCGAGCCCGCAGTCGACCTGGGCCGGTCCGCGCAGCGGGGCAGGGGTCAGCGTCAGGGCCTCGCCGTCGCCCTCGAGGCCGCACCCCAGCGCACGCAGTGCGTCGATCATCAGCGTCGTGTCGCGCGCGACCAGCGGGCGGATGACGGTTGACGGAGCGTCCGCGAGCGCCGCGAGGAGCAGTGCGCGGTTGGTGACCGACTTCGAGCCGGGGACGCTCACGATGGCGTCCAAGGGAGCGTCGCGATACGGCGCCTGCCAGGCGCCCGCGGCCGGCGTCGTCACGAGAGACAACCTACCGCCGGAGCTCGGGGCAGTGGCCGCTCGAAGAGGGACGGAGGATGCTGCTCGGTCGCCAGCCGGGTCAGCTGTGCGTGAGCTCCGCGGCACGCTTCTTGGCCGCGCTGGCCTGATGCTTCGCGCGCCAGGTGAGGCTCGGTTTGCCCGCGGTGTCGACGCTTGCCAGCAGCAGCCCACCAGCCATCGAGACGTTCTTCAAGAAGTGCACCTGCTGGTTCGCCCGGGCCTGGGGGTCGCTTTCCTCCCAGAACCGGTGACCGGCGAGCGTCGTCGGCACGAGCGTCCCCGCGAGCACCAGCGCCGTGAGACGCGGGGCGCGACCGGTCGCGAGCATGAAACCGCCGATCACGTGGACCACGCCGTTTGCCCGCACCATCGCCAAGCCGTCGAGCTGGATCGGCAGGGACGAGGTCGCCGACGCCAGCACGGGCTCCAACTTGTCGGTCACGGGCTTGGCCCGCTGGGTGTGGTAGTCCGCGTTCTTCAGCGAGTTGATTCCGCCGATGACGAACATCGTGGAGAGCATCGGGCGCGCTAACAGCCGGACAAGAGTCATGGCTCATTATTACCCCATGGCGCGGAGCCTGTGCAGACCACCTCGGGACGCCCGTGGCTTCCCGGATGTCCTCGGTCCGGGTCCTCAGGGCGCGAGCCGGTGCAGGTCACGCGGGAACAGCGTGACCTCGCGGATGTTCGCGGCCTCGATGAGCCTGCCGGTCCAGCGCTCCAGGCCGATGGCGAAACCTCCGTGCGGCGGGATGCCGTAGCGGAAGGCGTCGACGTAGGCCCGGTACGGCGCCATCGGCAGGCCGCGCTGCTGCAACGCGGCCACGTAGTCGCCGTACCGGTGCAGCCGCTGCGCCCCGCTGACGAGCTCCATGCCGCGGAAGATGAGGTCGAACGACCGCGACCACTGCGGGTCGGCCGGGTCGGGGTGGCTGTAGAACGCCCGGTGGAGCGTCGGGTAGCCCTCGACGACCACGAGGTCGCTGCCGTGCACCTCCTTGGCCCAGGCGCCGATGCTGCGCTCGTGCTCCGGCGAGAGGTCGGGCTCGTCGCTGGGGGCGCCGGCGATCTCGAGTGCCTCCCGAAAGTGCACGATCGGCAGCTCCGCGGGCACCTCGGGGATGTGAGCGCCGAGGAGCTCCACGGAATCGGCGGCGCGCTCCCGGATACCGGTGACCATGCCGGCGACGACGTCGCGGAGCACGGCGATCACCTCGTGGTGGTCCTCGATGAAGCCGAGCTCGACGTCGAGCGAGACGTACTCGGCCAGGTGACGGACGGTGTCGTGCGGCTCCGCGCGGAACACCGGTCCAACCTCGTAGACCCGCTCGAAGATCCCGACCAGCACCTGTTTGTAGAACTGGGGCGACTGCGCCAGGTATGCCGGTCGGCCGAAGTAGTCGACCGCGAAGACGTTCGCACCCGACTCTGTCGCAGACTCGACCAACTTCGGGCTGTGCACCTCGGTGAAGCCCGCCGCGTCGAGCGCCGCGCGGAAACCATGGAGCGACGCCGCTGCCAGCCGCCACTTGGCCTGCTGGAGCGGATGCCGCCAAGTCACCTGGGCATGGTCGAGCATGGTCGGCAGGCCCGCCGAGATGCTCGGGCGCCACAGCTCGATGGGGGGAGTAGCAGCCGGCTCGGAAAGCGTCGTGAAGACCGGGTCCACGAGCTCCACGCCGGCGGGCGCCTGCGGGTTGACGCTGACGCGCGCGACGACCTCGACGGTCGTCTCCTCGGTCAGGTCGTCGACGAGGGCCAGGATCGCCTCGCCCTTGACGACCACCTGCGTGAGACCGGTGCGGTCTCGCAGGATCACGAACGCGAGACCGGACAGCCGCCGCCTCCGGTGCACCCACCCGCTCATGCGGACGGTCGCGCCCGGCTGGTCGGCGTACGACGGCAGCTCGGCCGCCAACGTGCGCGGGAGCGGGCGGGGTGTGCGACCGGGCGCGATGATGCCAGGCATCGAGACCTCCAGCGAAGGCGAGAGTGCGGAAAGTTTCCGGACCGGCAGCCAAGGGTAGTTGGCCGCCCGAGCGGCATCGTCTCGACAGGTCGGGTCGGCAACCCCGGCCACGGCCGGACGAGTGAGGATGAGGGTGCAGCGTGGCAGGCTTGGGGCATGTGCGGTCGCTACGCCTCGAGCCGCAAGCCCGAGGACCTCGTCGAGGAGTTCGGCGTGGACCGGGTCGACATCGGCGAACCGCTGGAGCCGGATTTCAACGTCGCGCCGACGAAGGACGTCTATGCCGTCTTCGACCGGGTGCCACGAGACGGCGGTCCCGGTGTGTCGGCGCAGCGCAGGTTGGCGACGGTCACGTGGGGACTCGTCCCGTCCTGGGCCAAGGACCGGTCGATCGGGTCGCGGATGATCAACGCCCGGGTGGAGACCCTCCCGGACAAGCCGGCGTTCAAGCGCGCGTTCAGCGTGCGGCGTTGTCTGCTGCCGGCCGACGGCTACTTCGAGTGGTACCCGACGGCTCAGGTCGGGCGCTCCGGCAAGCCGGTGAAGCAACCGTTCTTCATCCATCCCGCCGACGGCGGGATCCTCGCGATGGCGGGGCTCTACGAGATCTGGCGGAACCCTGCCGTCGCCGACAAGGACGGGGATGGGGCGTTCCTGTGGAGCGCCTCGGTGATCACCACGACGGCCGAGGACTCGCTCGGACAGATCCACGACCGGATGCCGATGCTCGTCGAGCCCGAGAGGTACGACGAGTGGCTGGACGCTGGCGCCACGGACCCGGAGGCGCTGCGCGCGCTCCTGGTGCCGGCCGCGCCGGGGCGGCTCGAGGCCTACCCGGTGTCGACCGAGGTCAACAGCGTCGCGAACAACGGGCCCGACCTGGTCGAACCGCTCGCCGTGGTGGGCGCGCCCGACGCTCTCTTCGACACGTGAGCCAGATCCGCGTCGTCGCGACAGACGTCGGCGATGCCCGGCTGTACGCCGACCGGGCGAAATATCCCGTCGCGGCGCTGGCGTTGTGCCACGGGGCCGGCAGAGGTGCCGACTCCCCCGACCTGGTGGCGCTGGCGGCGGCCCTGCCCAAGGCCGGGATCACCGTTTTCCGTCTCGAGCAGCCCTGGGTGGTGGCGGGCCGGAAGGTGGCACCCCGTCCCGAGACCCTCGACATCGCGACGATTGCCTGCCTCAACGCGATCAGGGTGCGCACGCCGCTGTTCGTCGGCGGGCGCAGTGCCGGAGCCAGGTCTGCCTGCCGGGTGGCGCGCAGGATGGGCGCCGTCGGGTGTCTCGCGCTCGCCTTTCCCCTGCACCCGCCCGGGCGACCGGAGTCGACCCGGCTGCGGGAGCTCCGTGACGTCGGCCTGGCGACGCTCGTCGTCCAGGGGGAGCGAGACGCGTTCGGCGCGCCCCGGGAGTTCCCGGAGACGACCGACCTGGCCGTCATCCCCCATGCCGACCACGGCTTCGCCGTACCCGCGCGTGCCCCGACCGACGCGAGCCAGACCCTCGACCTGGTCGTCGGTACCGTCGCCGGCTGGATCGCCGCGCGCATCAGCTAGAGCTCCCGCCGCGGAATGTCGCACCTGCTCGCGGTGTTGCACCGAGCGACCAAACGAAGTGAGGGTGGATGCGCGCGACATGGGCCGAGGCGCAGCGGCGACCGAACCGCGGCGGATCGCGAGGCGCTGCGCGGGGGCCGAGTGGCGCCACCTCACAGCGCAGCATCGGCCGTCCGGCGCGGCGGCTACTCTTGCCCGTGATGACAGACACCCCCGACGCGGAGACCGTCGAAGAGCGCACGGCGCGGTTCGAGCGGGACGCGATGGTCTACCTCGACCAGCTGTACTCGGCGGCGATGCGGATGACCCGCAACCCGCACGACGCCGAGGATCTCGTGCAGGAGACCTACGCCAAGGCGTTCGCGGCGTTCCACCAGTTCAAGCCGGGGACCAACCTCAAGGCCTGGCTCTACCGGATCCTGACCAACGCGTTCATCAACACCTACCGCAAGAAGCAGCGGCAGCCGATTCAGGACTCCCAGGAGCAGATCGAGGACTGGCAGCTGGCTCGGGCCGAGAACCATATGTCGACGGGACTCAAGTCGGCCGAGGCGGAGGCGCTCGACCACCTTCCCGACAGCGACGTGAAGGCCGCGCTGCAGCAGATTCCCGAGGACTTCCGGCTCGCGGTCTATCTCGCCGACGTCGAGGGCTTCGCCTACAAGGAGATCGCCGAGATCATGGGCACTCCCGTCGGCACCGTGATGTCACGGTTGCACCGTGGTCGCGGTCAGCTCAGGACGTTGCTCGAGGACTACGCGCGCGAGCGCGGGCTCGTTCGCGGTCCGGCACCTGTCGCGGTGAAGGCGCGGACATGATCGGCGGCCACGGCATGGAACCCTGCGCCGAGGTTCTCAGTCGCATGTACTTCTTCATCGACAACGAGCTCGCCGACGCCGACAGCCACGAGATCCAGCAACATCTCGACGACTGCGGGCCGTGTCTGCGCGAGATCGACATCGAGCGCATCGTCAAGGCGCTGATCGCCCGTTCGTGCACGGAGCGCGCCCCGGTCGAGCTTCGTCAGCGGGTGATGTTCTCGATCCGCCAGGTGCAGGTCGACCTCCAGCCGGGAGACCGCCTGCCCTGGTCCGGCCCGAACGGTCTGGACTGAGGCAGCACGCCCGGACACCACGAACCCCCGCCGGCCATCGGGCCGCGGGGGTTCGGTCGCGTTGGCGGCAGGCAAGGGTCAGGTGTTGGGGCGCTTTCCGTGGTTCGCCTTGTTCTTGCGGCGGGCGCGGCGCTTGCGTCCGGACTTGCTCATGCGGCCTCCTGCTGTCGACGTGGCGACCCCATCTTCGCAGACCCTCCCGTCGAGATGCCACGTGGACCAAATGGCCCCTCAACGGGAGGGGAGGGTGTGGCGGAAGCCGAGGAGCTCGACGCCTGGCACCGGTGACCAGTCGAGCGCGCCATCGCGGACGAACCCCAAGGACTCGTAGAGCCGGTGCGCGGCGGTCATCGCGGGCAGGCTGCAGATCACCACCCCCGTGAAACCGAGGTCTCGGCTGTGGTCGAGGCAGTGCTGGACCAGCGCCCGCCCGACCCCGAGCCCCCGCGCGGCCGGGTCGACCGCCAGCATCCGGAACTCGCCCTCCGTCTGCGTCGAGAGCTCGCGGTACGGCGACCCAAGCGGGCAGTACGTCACCGACCCCAACAGCCGCCCGGAGGCTCTCGCCGCGACAACCCAGAGCTGGGCGTCCGCTGCCCGGCCGGCCGCGTCGCGGAGGGAGGATGCGTAGTCGTCCGACGCCTCGAGGAACCCGTCGTGCGCATAGCCACGCACGGTGATCTCGCCGACCTCGTGATAGTCCTCATGCGTCGCCAGTCGGATCTCGAAGGCCTCAGACACCGGTGGTGCTCCGCGGGTAGGCGGTCTCGGGGTCGGTCAGCATGTTGACGAGGTAGGGCACGCCGGAGTCGAAGGCACGGTCCAGCGCCTCGCCGATCCTGCTGGGGTCCGACACCGTCTCGCCGGCCCCGCCGAGCGCGCGGACCACACCGTCGTAGGCCGTCCCCGGCGCCAGCTCCGCTGCCACGTCGTACCCGTAGAGGAACCGCATCGGGTGCTTCTCGAGCCCCCACCCGGAGTTGTTGCCGAGCACGAGTACCACCGGCAGGTCGTGGCGGACGAGCGTGTCGACGTCCATCAGCGACATCCCCGCCGCACCGTCGCCGAGAAGAACCACGACCTGCGACGAGGGCCGGGCGATCCGCGCCGCGATCGCGGCGCCGAGTCCGGCACCGAGGCAGCCGTAGGGTCCCGGGTCGAGCCATCCTCCCGGGCGGGCCGGCTCGACGTACTTGCCGGCGAACGACACGAAGTCCCCGCCGTCACCGATGACGACCGAGTCGTCGGCGAGTCGGGGGAGCAGCTCGCCGTAGACGCGAGCGGGATGGATCGGATCGGCGTCGCTGGCCATGCAGACGGTGTCTCGGGCGGCGGCGGCCGCGACTTCGGTCCGCAGCGTCTCGATCCAGTGGGTCCAGTCAGGCCGGGTGGTCATGGCCTGTACGGCGCTGAGCAGCCCGTCGAGGACCAGGCTCAGATCGCCGGCCGCCGATCCCTCCAGGGTGACGTGGCGTGCCACCAGGTCGGGGGAGTCGGTGAGGTGCACAACCTGGGCCCGAGCGCCCGGTGCCTTGCCACTGAACTGCGGGTGCCCACGGGGGACGATCCCGCGCCCCATGCCGTTGGTCACCACAGGGATCCCGGTCTCCTCGACGAACCGGAGGGCGGCTACTTCAGCGCCGTCGGCCCACACGTCTTTCCCGAGGACGAGCACCGGATGCCGGGCCGCCCGCAGCAGTTCGGCGATCCCGCTCAGCGCGTCCGGATCTGGCTCGAGCCGCAGTCGGCGCGGCGCAGCGGGAGCAGTGAGCGTCGCGCGGGAGAAGAGCTGGTCCATCGGCACGTCGAGGAACACCGGACCGCGGTGTGGGGCGGCGGCCATCGTGAAGGCGCTGTCGACCATCGCCGGGATCGCGTCGACGGTTGCCACCGTGGCGGCGAGCTTGGTGATGGGCGCCACCAGCGGTGGGTGGTCGAGCTCCTGCAGGCTGCCCATTCCCCAGCGCGTGGTGGGGGCGCGGCCACCGATGACGACGAGCGGCGAGCCGGAGAACCTCGCCTGCGCGATCGCGCTGACGCCGTTCGTGACGCCGGGCCCAGCCGTCAGCACGGCGAGCCCGGGAACGCGGGTCAGCTTGCCGGTGGCCTCGGCGGCGAAGACGGCGGTGGCCTCGTGCCGGACGTCGAGGATCCGCATCGGAGGATCGGCCCGAACCGCGCCGTCGTACATCGGGAACACGTGCGCCCCCGAGAGGGTGAACAGCGTCTGGACGCCGTGCGTCTGGGCGACCGCGACCGCGAAGTCGCCACCATGCCCCTCGGTCGCGTTCTCGGTTGTGGAGCCGTCGCTGGGCACGTCAGCATCGCTCATGACGCCGAGGTCACGGAGGGGTAGAGCCAGGGACTCGCGCGAGGGGCGGCGGCAGCGAGCGCCAGCAGGAGGTCCGGCCGGGCGCTCGGGGCGGCTGAGAAGTCCAGACTGGCGTGGCGCGGCAGGATGCCGATCGAAACGTGCGCATAGAGCGTGCGGAGCAGCTGCTTCGCGTTCTGCGCCGCGGCCGTCCAGCCGGCATCACCGAGCGGCGTCATCCGGGTCTGCTCGCTGAGCGCTCCGAGCGTGGCGACCCATGCCTCGAGGGGCTCACTGCCGAGCAGGTTGCGCTGCACAATCGTGAGCACGGCGTAGGCGAGCCGGTCGTCTTCGCCGGCGTGCAGGAATGCCGTGGTGGCCGAGACCCGCTCCGCGATGACTTCGAGCAGGACCTGAAGGTGAGTTACCTCAAGGTGCGGAGACTCGCCAAGGGCGAGGATCAGGTCCGCCCCGTGAGCGACAGTGTGAGCCCATCCTGCGCCGTCGACCCATCCCCGGTCGTCGCGCTCCCGGCTGAACCAGGTCAGCGCGCTCTCGGCCCATCGCATCACAACGTCCACGGGCAGCAGGTGTGCCACGGTGTCGCGCTCGATGCAGCCCGCCAGGATGAGCGCGGAGAAGCTGCGACGAAAGACTGTGTCGTCGTCGACGGTACCGATCCCGACGGTGAGCCCGCGACAGACCGAGTCCCCAAGCGTGGTCAGCAGGTCGTCGTAGACGCCTGCCTCGATCCAAGAGGCGAGTACGGAGAACGCGACACGGTCACGTCGCTCGGGGTCGACCGCGCCCAGCATCTCCACAAGCTCCGCGGTGAGCTCGGGCAGCGGTCGGTCGGAGGGGACGACGAACCGAGACTCGATGATCCGCTGCCAGTACTCCTCCACCATGGTGACGGCTAGGCGCGAATCCTTGCGCGAGCGTTGCGCCGCTTGAGCGCCCGGCGCTCGTCCTCGGACATGCCGCCCCACACACCGTGGTCTTGGCCTGCCTCGAGAGCCCAGGCCAGGCACTGCTCGCGCACCTCACACCGCCGGCAGACGGTCTTCGCCTCCTCGATCTGCAAGATGGCGGGACCGGTGTTGCCGATCGGGAAGAACAGCTCCGGGTCTTCGTCGAGACACGCGGAGCGGTGGCGCCAGTCCATGGCGGTGGGCTCCTTCTGTCGGTGGTCACACCTGTGGTGACCAATGATGCGTTCGTGAAGGGATTCACGAGGCTTGCCTTACGAGACCTCGGTCGGCTGGGCGATCGGGAGTCGACGCGGTGGTCTCGGCGTCCTACGAGCTTGCAGCCACAAGCGTTGCAAGAGAAACCACCCAACACAACCCCCGGGGCACTGTCATTTTGCTCACAACGCCCGAGCGGCAGCCCGATGTCCTGTTCCGGTCTCCAGTGTAGAGGCTGCTCCCCTCGAGCGGGAGGAGATTCCGGCCCGGCTGTGCACGACCGGGTGGCTCCGCTTCGAGGAGACGGGAGACCTAGGATCGCGACGTGACCGCCTCCTCGACCGCCCGGTTGCTCACCTCGGCGGCGCTGGTCTGTCTTCTCGAGGCAGCGGCGCTGGTGGCGCTCGCTGTCGTCGAGCTGGCCAACCTGGCAACCGGTCGCCTCGTGGTGGGGGTCACCACGACGATCTTCTTCCTCGGCTACGCGCTGGGTCTGGCGGTGGCCGCCTGGGGCTTGTCCCGGGCCAGGAGCTGGGCGCGCGCTCCGCTCATGCTGGCCGAGCTCATCCAGCTCGGGGTCTCCTGGAGCTTCCACGGTCCCGACACCGAGTGGATCGCCGCGCTGCTCGCTGTCTCGGCTGGCTTCGTGATCGTCGTACTCCTGCTGCCGTCGACGACGGTTGCGTTGTACGGCGCCCAGGGACGTGACGACGCCTCCGTGCCGTAGCCCCCGCTCAGCCCTGCTTGGTCTCGGCGAAGATCGATGCGATCTCGTCGATCTTGTTGAGCAGCTCGTCTGCCTTCGAGGCGTCCATGCTGCCCTTCGTGCCGGTCGCGCCCGCCAGCTTCGTCGCCTCGTTGAAGAGCGTGTGCAGCTGCGGGTACTTCTCGAAGTGCGGGGGCTTGAAGTAGTCGGTCCACAGCACCCAGAGGTGGTGCTTGACGAGCTCGGAACGCTGCTCCTTGATCAGCACCGCCCGGGTCCGGAAGTCGGGGTCGTCATTGTCCGCGAGCTTGCCGATGATGCCCTTGATCGACTCGGCCTCGATGCGCGCCTGCGCGGGGTCGTACACCCCGCACGGCAGGTCGCAGTGGGCGGAGACGGAGATGGTGCGCGTGAACAAACCGGCCAACATGTCGGGTCCTCTCGAATGAGCTGTCTTACGGACGGCAGACTAGGACGCCGACACTACTCTGCCTCCGGAGGTGACGCGTGGCCTCGGTGTCGTTCGGCCTCGCGGTCGTCACGGGGCGCTCCATGGAGCCGACACTGTACGACGGCGACCGGCTCCTGGTCCGCTACGGAGCCCGGCCGAGAACCGGCCGGCTGGCCGTGCTGCGCCTCCCGGACCGGCCGGTGGCGGTCAAGCGGCTGGCGTCGCGACACGACGGTGGGTGGTGGGTGGAACGCGACAACCCGGCGACGGGGGTCGACTCCTGGCAGGTGGGGGCGATCGCCGACGAGAACGTCCTCGGCTGTGTCGTGGCGCGGGTGTGGCCGCTTCGCCGCCGTCGCTCTCATCCCCGACCGGACACGCGCTAGCCCCTTGCCTGGCTAGCCACGGAAGGACCCCCTCAGCCACCGAGATCTGACTGGCACCCGGTGCACCTGCCTGGCTGGCCAGGCAAATCTCCCGGGGCAACCGGCCCCTGGGCATACCGCCCTTGCGCATCGCCCGACGAGCCGGCGCGCATAGGCTGCGGGTGTGCTCGCCGTCTATGCAGCGTCGATCGACCCCACGGACCCCCTGGCGGGGCTCGTCGTGGGAGAGCGCCCCGACCCGGAGGTGCCGACCGGGTGGACGACGGTGACGGTGCTGGCTGCCTCGCTCAACCACCACGACATCTTCTCGCTGCAAGGTGTCGGCCTGCCCGCCGAGCGGCTGCCGATGATCTTGGGCTGTGACGCGGCGGGCCTCGACGAGGACGGCAACGAGATCATCGTGCACGCGGTCATCAGTGACCCTGACTGGCACGGCGACGAGACCCTCGACCCGAAACGGTCGCTGCTGTCGGAGCGTCACCAGGGCACGCTTGCCGAGCGGGTGGCGGTCCCGCGGAGCAACGTCGTACCGAAGCCGGCTTCCCTGACGTTCGAGCAGGCGGCGTGCCTGCCGACCGCGTGGCTCACCGCCTACCGCATGCTGTTCACGCAGGGCCGGCTCCGCCCCGGAGACAGCGTGCTCGTGCAGGGCTCCGGGGGCGGGGTGGCCACCGCACTGATCTCGCTCGCGAGCGCGGCCGGACTCCGGGTATTCGCGACCAGCCGGGACGAGGCGAAGCGAGCCAGGGCGCTCGACCTCGGGGCGCACGACGCCTTCGAGCCCGGCACTCGGCTGCCGCACCGGGTCGATGCGGTCATGGAGACGGTAGGGGCGGCCACCTGGCGGCACTCGGTCAGGTCACTGCGGCCCGGTGGGACTCTGGTGATCTCGGGTACGACGTCGGGGGCGGTGCCCGACGACCCGGAGCTGACCCGGGTGTTCTTCCTCCAGCTGCGTGTCCAGGGCTCCACGATGGGGACCCGCGACGAGCTGCGCGCACTGGCGGAGCTGCTCGACCTCAGCGGTGCGCGGCCGGTCATCGACAGGGTCCTGCCGCTCACCGACGCGCGCGACGGCTTCGCGGCGATGGTGGACGGCCAGCTGTTCGGCAAGGTCGTGTTCACCCTGCAGTGAAGAGTCACCGTTATCGGACGCGCAGTGGCATCTCAACGAGGGGTCAGGGGGAGCGGCCGCCGACCCACGCCATGCAGGCGGGACCGGCACATGTCGCCAGGGACCTGAGGCTGCTCAGCAGGTCCCGCTCGACCGCGGCGTACGTCGGGTCCCCGTCGACGCTCGACACCTGGTAGGGGTCGCGCTGCCGGTCATACAGCTCGATGTCGCCGTTGTGCCACGCGAGCAGCGTGTAACGGTTCGTCCGCACGCCCTGGTAGAGCCATCTCGGCGTGGAGTGGCGGAGCGGGCCCGCCTCGAGGGGCACGATCCGGTCCCGGACGTCCGGGACGCTCCCCGTCGCCAGGGGCAGCACCGACTGGCCGTCGAGCACCCGACCGGGAGCCGAGCCGGTGATGTCGGCAACCGTCGCCGCCATGTCCACGGTCGTGACGGCCTGCTGGCGGACCACCCCGTGCGGCACTCCCGGACCCTCGATGATGAGGGGAACCCGGACTGACGGCTCGTAGCCCAGCACCTTGTAGCGCCAGCGGTGCTCACCGAGCTGGATGCCGTTGTCGGAGGTGAAGACGATGTAGGTGTCGCGGTACTCACCGGTCGCCTTGAGGGTGGCGACCAGGTGCGCGACAGCTCGGTCGACCGACTGCAGCGCCTCGATCCGCTGGATGCGGGCGAAGCGCTGGCCGGCGAGCTCGGCGGGCGTCAGCCGGTCGAGGCGCTGCATGAACGCGGACTTGTCGCTCATGTCGGCCTCGTTGATCGACGGGTCACTCAACGGGGTGAGGTCGAGGAAGGTGCCCCGGTCGGCGGTCTGCGGCACCGCGGGGTGCCAGCAGCGGCCGGTGACCTGTCGTGTCGGGACACCCGCTCGTGAGCACGCGGCGTGCGGTGCAATGTGCGAGACCCAGAGGAAGAAGGGCTGGTCGGAACCGGCGAACTCACGCACCAGCCCCGTGCTCCGGTGGTCGAACAGGTCGGTCTGGTAGACGCGCGGATGGGGGACGACGGCGCCGTTCTCGCTGAGGACCACGTTGGTGTAGTTGTAGATGTGCTGGAGCGAGCCGGCCCAGTCGTCCCAGCCCGGCGGCACCTCCTCGGGGTCCCGTGAGCCGTACTCGTTGAGATACTTGCCCATGAAGCCCGTCAGGTACCCGTGGGCGCTCAGCCACACCGGCAGCGTGTTCGAGTTGTCGAGCTTGTAGTAGCCCCCTCGAGGCCAGTTGTTGCCCTGCACGCCGTTGTTGTGCGCGTACTGCCCGGAGAGTACCTCGGCGCGCGCGGGACAGCACAGCGGGTACGGCGACAGCATCTGGGTGAACGTCGCGCCCTGCTCGGCGAGGAGGTGCAACGTGTTCGGCATGTACTGCAGGTCGTCCATCCGCATGTCATCGGTCATCACCAGGACGACGTTCGGGCCGTGGGTGGGTGCGTCGTACTCCTGGCCGAGCGCGCTGAGGCCGAGCATGCAGAGGAACAGGGCACCTGCAAGACCGATGAGCCGGCGGCGGGTCACTCGTCGGTAGCGTCTTCGAGCCGGGCCAGCCAGGTGGCGAGACGCTCGACGGCGGTCTCGAACTCGGGGTTCAGGTCCACGAACTCCTGCATCCGGTCGGCGACCCAGGCCAAGGCGACCTCCTCGTCGCCGCGGCGGTCAACCAGCTCCTCGATCCCCCGATCGGTGAAGTACACGAGCGGCCTCAGGCGAACGCTCGCTCGAGAATCCGCGCCAGCTCGGTCAGGTGCTGCGCCTTCTGGCCGCAGGACGGTGCCGACGAGGCGGGACGGGAGACGAGCGAGAAGGGGACGTCGAGGTCGAGCTCGGGCGCGAGGTTGAGCGCCAGATGCGGCCAGGGCCCCATGTTGGACGGCTCGTCCTGGACCCAGCGGATCTCCTCGAGCCCGGGATACCTGGCGAGCTCCGCCTTGACTTCGTCGACAGGGCGTGGGTACAGCCGCTCGAGACTGGCGACCGCGAACCTGTCCTCCGCGGCACGCTTCTTGCGCTCGGCGAGCAGATCCCATGTGACCCGGCCCGAGCACAGCACCAGGACCCGAACCGACGCCGGGTCCGCCTCGTCGTCACTGATGACCGGCCGGAAGCTGCCCGACGTGAAGTCATTAGGGGCAGAAGCAGCGTCCTTGCGCTTGAGCATGGACTTCGGGGTGAACACGACCATCGGTCGGTGCGCGCTGCCGAGCGAGTGCTGGCGCAGCAGGTGGAAGTAGCTCGCCGGCGTCGAGGGCTGCGCCACCGTGAACGCGTCATCGGCGGCCAGCGTGAGGAACCGCTCGATCCTGGCCGACGAGTGGTCGGGACCCTGTCCCTCGTAGCCGTGGGGGAGCAGCAGGACGACGCCCGACTGCTGCTGCCACTTGGCCTCGCCGGCGACGATGAACTCGTCGATGATCGTCTGTGCCCCGTTGACGAAGTCGCCGAACTGGGCTTCCCACAGGGTCAGCGCCTCGGGTCGGGCGACCGAGTAGCCGTACTCGAAGCCCATCGCGGCGTACTCCGAGAGCAGCGAGTCGTAGACGTGGAAGCCGGCCTGGTCCTCGGTGAGGTGGGACAGCGGCGTCCACTCCTCGGCGGTCACTCGGTCGATCACCACGGCGAAACGGGACACGAACGTCCCGCGGCGGCTGTCCTGACCGGAGAGCCGCACCGGGCGCCCCTGCATGAGTAACGAGCCGAACGCGAGGATCTCGCCGGTGCCCCAGTCGATCGGCCCCTCGGTGATGGCGGCGGCCCGGCGCTGCAGCTGGGGGAGCACCTTCGGGTGCACGGTGAAGCCGTCCGGGACCGACACGTGGGCGTCGGCGATGCGCTTGAGCACCTCAGGCGTGACCGCGGTGTCGGTAGTGCCCCATGCTGCGCCCTTGGCGGGGTACTCCGGGACCGTGAGGTACTCGTCCGACTGGTTGGTTGCCTCGCGGACCTCGGTGAAGACCGCCTCGAGCTGCTTCTGGTAGTCGCGCATCGCGGACTCGGCCTCGTCGAGGGTGATGTCACCCCGCCCGATCAGCGCCTCGGTGTAGAGCCGGCGGACCGAGCGCTTCTTCTCGATCAGGTCGTACATCAGCGGCTGCGTGTACGACGGGTCGTCGCCCTCGTTGTGCCCGCGGCGGCGGTAGCAGACGAGGTCTATGACCACGTCCTTGTTGAACGCCTGCCGGTACTCGAAGGCGAGCTGCGCGACTCGGATGCACGCCTCCGGGTCGTCGCCATTGACGTGGAAGATCGGCGCCTGCACCATCCGGGCCACGTCGGTGCAGTAGAGCGATGACCGAGACGACGACGGCGACGTGGTGAAGCCCACCTGGTTGTTGACGACGACGTGGATGGTGCCCCCGGTCCGGTAGCCCCGCAGCTGCGACAGGTTGAGCGTCTCCGCGACGACGCCCTGACCGGCGAAGGCCGCGTCGCCGTGCACGAGCAGCGGCAGCACGGGGTAGGCGGCGCCCTTGTTCAGCAGGTCCTGCTTGGCGCGGGCGATGCCCTCGAGCACCGGGTCGACGGCCTCGAGGTGTGACGGGTTGGCCGCCACGGACACCAGGATGCTGTTGCCGTTGCCCGACGTGAACTCGCCCTCGGCGCCGAGGTGGTACTTGACGTCGCCCGATCCCTGGACCGTGGTGGGGTCGATGTTGCCCTCGAACTCGCGGAAGACGTTCGCGTAGCTCTTGCCGACGATGTTGGTGAGCACGTTGAGTCGGCCGCGGTGGGCCATCCCGATGCAGACCTCGTCGACGCCGTTGTCGGCCGCGGCCTCGCAGATCTCGTCGAGCAGGGGCACGGTGGTCTCCGCGCCCTCCAGGCTGAACCGCTTCTGGCCGACGAACTTCGTCTGCAGGAACGTCTCGAAGGCCTCCGCCTGGTTGAGCTTCTTCAAGATGCGCAGCTGCTCGTCGCGCGGCTGCCTCGAGTGCGGGCGCTCGACCCGCTCCTGGATCCAGCGGCGCTGCTCCGGGTCCTGGATGTGCATGTACTCGATGCCGGTGGTGCGGCAGTAGGAGTCGCGCAGGATGCCCAGGATGTGCCGGAGCTTCATGAAGCGCTCGCCACCGAACGAGCCGCTCGCGAACTCCCGGTCGAGGTCCCAGAGCGTCAGGCCGTGCGAGCCGATGTCCAGGTCGGGGTGGCTGCGCTGCTGGTACTCGAGGGGGTCGGTGTCGGCCATGATGTGGCCGCGCACCCGGTAGGCATGGATCAGCTCGAGGATCCGGGCCTGCTTGCTGATCTCGTCCTCGTGGCTCGCGGAGATGTCGGGCGCCCACCGGATCGGCTCGTAGGGGATGCGGAGCGCCTGGAAGATCGCGTCGTAGAAGCCCTCCTCGCCGAGCAGCAGGGCATGGATCCGGCGCAGGAAGTCGCCAGACTGTGCCCCCTGGATGACGCGGTGGTCATACGTCGACGTGAGCGTCATCACCTTGCTGACTGCGTTGCGGGCGATCGTCTCGACGGAGGCGCCCTGCCACTCCGGCGGGTAGTTCATCGCTCCGACCCCGACGATGCAGCCCTGGCCGCTCATCAGCCGGGGCACCGAGTGGTTGGTGCCGATCGTGCCGGGGTTGGTGAGGCTCACGGACGTGCCCTGGAAGTCGGCAACGGTGAGCTTGCCGTCTCGCGCGCGGCGTACGACGTCCTCGTACGCCGCCCAGAACTGCGCGAAGCCCATCTCCTCGGCACCCTTGATGGCGGGCACCAGGAGCTGGCGGGTGCCGTCCGGCTTCTGCATGTCGATTGCCAGGCCGAGGTTGATGTGCGCGGGCTTCACCAACGTGGGCTTTCCGTCGACCTCCTCGAAGCCGAAGTTCATCTCGGGCATGGCCTTGAGTGCCTGCACGATGGCGAAACCGATGACGTGGGTGAACGACACCTTGCCGCCGCGAGCGCGAGACAGGTGGTTGTTGATCACGATGCGGTTGTCGATGAGGAGCTTCACCGGCAGTGCCCGGACGCTGGTAGCAGTTGGCACCGTCAGGCTGACGTCCATGTTCGAGACGGTGCGGGCGGCGGCGCCGCGCAGCACGACGTGCTCCGGCTCGGTCGACGGCTCGGTGGCGGCGACCGGCTTCGCCGCCGGCTCCGCGGGCACCGGCTCAGGGGCCTTCTCGGCGGGCTTCTGGGTGGGGCTCGGCGACGTCGGCGGGGCACTCACTGTCGGCTCGGGCTTGGGCTTCGGCTGCGCTGCTGGCGCCGGCCCCGGGGCGGCGGCGGCTTCCTTTGGTGCACCGTTGTCCGCGGCACGACGGCTGCTGAACAGTGTCCGCCACTCCTCGCCAACCGAGGAGGGGTCTGCTCGATACTTGTCGTACATCTCGTCGACAAGCCACTCGTTGGGGCCGAAGAAGGCCTTGGATCCTGGTTGCGTGGACTCGGACACGGCCTCTAGTTTCGCCTCTTCTGCGGTGCGCTGGTGTGGGGGACGAGTTCTAGGCTAACTCTCACCGGGTCGGACGCGCAGTCAAGGCGGCGGACTCGGTCCCCGCCGGGGGTTGTCCCAGGTGCCGCCGGCAGCCAGATGGGACTGCACGGCGGGCGCCAGCAGGGCAACCGCCGCCTCCTCGTCGAGCCCGGCCAGCGGCTCCGCTCGCACGATCGTCGAGAGGAATGCGTAGCCGAGCAGCTGGGCCATCGCCGCGGCGACGCGACGCGGTTCGACGCCGAGCCTGGCGGCGACCGTCGGCACCATCACATCCTCCACCATGCGCCTGGCCATCGCGCTGCCCTCCTCGTTGGTTGCAGCCGACCGGAAGACCGCCTGGAGCTGCTGGCTCGGCCACGAACCAGCGAACCAATTCCGCGTCGACGACTACTACTTGGCCGAGGGGACCGGGGCTCGAGACCTGATATCTCGCCTCGGTACGAGATCGAGACCGGCATGTCGAAGGGCCGACTGCGGACGGACGGCCAGGCGGTGCGGTTCGTCGAGGGTTGTGGTCAACGGCCCCAAGACCTGGTCGCTGGCGGCCGACCCGACACCTCGAACGAGTGAAGATGGGGCCGGCTGAACAGTCGGGAAGGCGTGTGCCAACCGACCTCGGCTGTGGTGACGGGCTGCCGTGCCTTTCACATGCCGATGCCGTGGGTTGGGGAGTTGGCTGACTCGAGCAACGGTCGCAAGTCAGGTGTGTTACGACTCTTCGCCATGTTGGCGCGGCACGAGAAGCTCGACGCGAGGGAAATAAGTCCGATAACGCCGAGCGTCGCGGGTGAGCAACCGGTACCCCGCAACCGCGGCGTGTGCGCCGATATAGAAGTCCGGGAGAGGAGAGCCCTTGGCCCCGCCACTGCGGCGATAGGTGAGGAAGACCTTTCCAGCGAGAAACCCGGCTGGATAGGGCAGTGGCTCCCGGACGAACGCGGCCTCAGGCAGGAGCGCGTCCAGTTCCTCGATCCGGTCGAAGCCGACCGAGACCTCGGCGTACACGATCGGATTGACGACGACCGTGCCCTCGTTGAAGGCGCGCGCCAATGTTCCGCTCGACCAGCCGGCCCATGCTGGGTCATCGGTGAGGACGTCGAGCAGCACGTTGGAGTCGACCAGCGTCACCGTCGACGGCACATCACTCGCCACGCAGGAGGTCCATCAGCTCGTCGGTGGACAGCGTGGTCGTCGCGCGTCCACGCATCCGGCTGACGATCCGTGCCCCGCGGCTCTCGCTGGGAGCGCGGTGCACGATGCGCAAGGAGTTGCCGTCCTCGACGACGTCGACCTCGTCGCCCTCGGCGAGCCCATGTCGGTGCCGAAGGTCAGCGGGGATGGTCACCTGGCCCTTGCTGTTGAGTTTCATCGTGGCTCCTGACACGTATCGGACGTAGTACAGGATACAAGGTAAGGACGTGCGCTGTGCGGAGGTCGGCTCTGGTTCCCAGGAGGAGCGAAGTCGGTAACGCCCGCCGGCCAAACCTGTCGGGCATGACCACGGACCACCGTCGGCGGCCATGATGACGATGGACACCCAAGTTCACGTTTTCGAGAACCGCCTCGACGAGGTCGCCGACGCCCTTGACTTGGCCCGGACCACCGCGAAGGTTCCGATACGCCCGCGACCGGTGACCGAGGAGGCGGATGCGGAGGTTTCGTTCCCTGCTGTTGCCCAAACGTTGCCCAACGGACAGGTGGTCGACCTTGCGGTTCGCAGGGCGCAAGGCAACACCGCAGGTCATCGGCCAGATTCAGACGGCGCCCCCGGCAGGATTCGAACCTGCGCCACCGCCTCCGGAGGGCGGTGCTCTATCCCCTGAGCTACGGGGGCTCGCGGCGCACAAGGGTAGCAGTCCGAGGCCTTTGGCCTCCTCGCGACGGCTGGCGACGGCCTCCGTCGATAGGATGAGCCGGTGACACCCGAGGAGCTCTCCACGACGATCGCCGATGCTCTGCGGGCGCTCGAGCAGCGCGGTGCGGCCTCGTTCGACGGCGATCGTCCCCTCCAGGTAGCCGTCGAGAGACCCAAGAACAGGGACCACGGCGACTACGCGACAAATGTCGCGCTCCAGCTCGGCAAGCGGGTCGGGATGCCGCCACGCGAGCTCGCGGACCTCATCGCGACCGAGCTCAAG
>JBBJMF010000037.1:0-24288 GCA_037719575.1 Nocardioidaceae bacterium | reverse complement strand
GACGTCATGGACTTCATGGAGGAGGCCGTCGACCTGGTCAACCTCTACGAGATCAAGGAGCTGCCGGCGGGGCTCGCCAACCAGGTCGACGTGCTGCAACGAGCCGCGGAGCTCACCGCCGAAGCCATGCCGAAGCTTCGGACCATGGGTGATCTCGAGGAATACTGGATCGAGATCAACCGGCTCGAGAACGAGGGCGACAAGTCCTACCGCGGCATCCTGGCCAAGCTGTTCAGCGGCGCGTACGACGCCCTCACCGTCCTCAAGCTGAAGGATGTCGTCGACGCCCTCGAGGCCGCCATCGACGCGTTCGAGTCCGTGGCCAACACCGTCGAGCAGATCGCCGTCAAGGAGTCCTGACCGCGTGGAGCTCGGGCTGGTGGTGGGGGTCGTCGTCGTTGCGTTGGCATTCGACTACACGAACGGCTTCCACGACGCGGCCAACGCGATCGCCACCTCGATCTCCACCCGGGCGCTGACCCCCCGCCTGGCCCTGACGCTCGCCGCCGTCATGAACTTCGCCGGCGCCTTCCTCGGCCAGGCGGTCGCGACCACGGTCAGCGACGTCATCGACCCGGCTGACGACACCAGCGGGCTCGTCGTCGTCATCGCGGGGCTACTCGGTGCGATCACCTGGAACCTCGTCACCTGGTACTTCGGGCTGCCCTCGTCCTCGTCCCACGCGCTCATCGGCGGTCTCGTCGGGGCCGCGTTGGCGTCTGGCAGTCTCATCCACTGGACGGCGATCGAGGACAAGGTGCTGATCCCGATGGTGGCCTCGCCGCTGGTCGGGTTCGTCGTCGCCTTCCTGGTGATGCTCGCGATCATGTGGATCTTCCGGCGGGGCAACCCCGGTCGCATCAATCGTGGTTTCAAGCTCGCCCAGACGGTGTCCGCGTCCGCCATGGCCCTCGGCCACGGCCTCCAGGACGCCCAGAAGACCATGGGCGTGATCTTCCTGGCACTGGTCACCTCCGGCCATGCGACCGCAGGACAGGGACTCCCGTGGTGGGTCATCGTCTCCGCCGCGACCGCGATCTCGCTCGGCACCTACTCCGGGGGATGGCGGATCATGAGGACGATGGGCCGCGGCATCATCCATCTCGACCCGCCCCGAGCGTTCTCGGCGGAGGCCACCGCGGCGACGATCCTCTACGTCACTGCCTTCATCTACAAGGCCCCGGTCTCCACCACCCACATCATCACCGCCGGCATCATGGGCGCCGGCGCGACGAGGCGGCGCTCCGCGGTCCGCTGGGGCGTTGCCCGCACGATCGTGACCGCGTGGGTCATGACGTTCCCGGCCGCCGGTGCCGCGTCAGCGCTGGTCTACTTCATCCTGCAGATCTTCCTGCCCTGACGGACCACGCCGTGGATGACATTCGCCTGCAATCCACTCGGTCGGGACGACCCGCCAATCCGCAGACGAATCGCGCGCGAGCGCTCGGGCGAGTCGGGCTACTCGGGTTTCTCGACGGACAGGACCTTGCCGTCGGCTCGGTGTACGACGACCATGCCGCCGGGGTCGAGGGACGCCTCGCCGATCCCGAGCGCGGCGCACAGGCGCGGTAACAGTGGACGGTGGGTGCAGATCGCCAGCCGCTTCCTGCTCGCGAGCGCCTTGGCGGCCACCCGGCTCAGCGACTTGTCGGTGGCGCCGTCCTCCGCGAGGCCAGGCTCGAGGCGCGACTTCACGTCGTACGCGTTCGCGTAGGGCAGCAGGGTCGTCACGCAGCGGAGCGCGTCGCTGGTCACCAGCCGCGTGACGCCGTACGCCGCGAGCACCGGCACCAGCCGCTCGGCGGTACGACGACCTTCCGCCGCCAGCGGCCGCTCGCCGTCGTCGCTGTGCCAGGTCTTGCGCTTGCGTGCCTCCGCGTGCCGGAGGACCAGCAGCACCGAGGAGTCGAACGCTGAGACGTTGAGCTCCCTCAGCAGCTCGATGTCACGCCGGTAGGACAACGTCCTGCGCGCCCCCGACAGCGACAGCCACTCCACCTTGTCGATCTCGGCGTTGGGCTCGTAGCGCGTGATGTCGGCGTTGCGGGGAGGCTGCGCCACCCAGTAGGACACGACCTTCGGCTGACCGCTCGAGATCGTGTAGTGGTCGTCTCGCAGCCGGGGTCCCAGCCGGACCCGCAGCCCCGTCTCCTCCTCGACCTCCCGGGCGGCTGCCGCTATTGGCGCCTCACCGGGGTCGAGCTTGCCCTTGGGGAACGACCAGTCGTCCCACCGCGGCCGGTGGACGACGAGCACCTCGAGTTCGTCGCTGCCGTAGCGCCAGACGACGCAGCCGGCCGCTCGCACCGGCGCGGGGGTCCCGGACGCCACGGCTACCGCCTGACTGCCGACGCCGCATCTCGGCTGTGGCGGTGCAGCCCGATCAGGATCGTCTGGAGGTCGGGAAGCTGCTCGCCGGACGGGTCCCGCTCATGCCGGGTCCAGCTCCCCTCGTCGTCCAACCGCCACGACGCGGTGCCATCGTCGAAACAGCGGTCCAGGAGGGTCCCGAGCCCGGCGACGTGGTCGTCCGAGGGGATCTTGACGAGGACCTCCACCCGACGGTCGAGGTTGCGGTGCATCAGGTCGGACGAGCCGATCCAGGCCTGCGCCTCACCGCCGTTGGCGAACCAGAAGATCCGGCTGTGCTCGAGGAACCGACCCAGGATGCTGCGCACGGTGATCCGCTCCGACAGGCCCGCCACACCTGGTCGCAACGCACAGATGCTACGCACCAGCAGGTCGACGGGCACGCCAGCCTGCGACGCGCGGTAGAACGCGTCGATCAGCGCCTCGTCGACGAGAGAGTTCAGCTTGAGCCGGATCCGTGCCGGCCGGCCGGCCCGGTGGTGGTCGATCTCGCGCTCGACGAGGGCTAGGAGACCCGAGCGGACGGTCTGTGGCGCGACGAGCAGCTGCCCGTAGTCGCGCTTGAGGGCGAACCCCGACAGGTCGTTGAAGAGGTTGCTGATGTCGGCGGTGATGTCCGGGTTCTTGGTCAGCAGTCCGACGTCCTCGTACGTCCGCGCGGTCTTGGGGTTGTAGTTGCCGGTGCCGATGTGGGCATAGCGGCGCATGCCGTCGGGCTCGTCGCGCACCACCAGCGCAAGCTTGCAGTGGGTCTTGAGGCCCACGACGCCGTACACGACGTGGCAGCCGGCCTGCTCGAGCTTGCGGGCCCACCGGATGTTGGCCTGCTCGTCGAACCGGGCCTTGATCTCGACGAGCACGAGGACCTGCTTGCCGGCCTCGGCCGCGTCGATGAGGGCGTCGATGATCGGCGAGTCACCGGACGTGCGGTAGAGGGTCTGCTTGATGGCGAGCACGTGCGGGTCGGCCGCGGCCTGCTCGATGAAACGCTGCACGCTGGTGGCGAACGAGTCGTAGGGATGGTGCAGCAGCACGTCTTGCCGGTTGAGTGCGGTGAAGATGTCGACCGGGCTGGAGGACTCCACCACCGCCAGGTGAGCGTGGGTGTGCGGCACGAACGCGGGATACCTGAGCTCGGGGCGGTCGAGGTCCGCGATGCCGTGCAGGCCCGTCAGGTCGAGCGGGCCCGGCAGGTGGAAGACCTCGCGGGTGGAGATGTCGAGCTCCGAGACCAGCAGCTCTAGCACGTGAGCGTCGATCGACTCCTCCACCTCGAGACGCACCGCAGAGCCGAAACGGCGGCGTTGCAGCTCCTTCTCCAAGGCCATGAGCAGGTTCTCCGCGTCGTCCTCCTCGACCTCGAGGTCCTCGTTGCGGGTCACCCGGAACGTGTGGTTCTGTAGCACGTCCATGCCGGGGAAGAGGCGGTCGAGGTGGGCGGCGATCACGTCCTCGAGCGGCACGAACCGCTGGTCGCCGAGCTTGACGAAGCGAGGGAAGATCGGCGGCACCTTGACCCTCGCGAAGTGCTCCTTGCCGGTCTCCGGGTTGCACAGCAGGACCGCGAGGTTGAGCGAGAGTCCGGAGATGTAGGGGAACGGGTGCGCGGGGTCGACGGCGAGCGGGGTCAGCACGGGCCACACCCGCTCGGTGAACAGCGTCGTCATCTGCCGCCGCTCGTCGGAGTCCAGCTCCTTCCAGCGCAGCAGGTGGATCCGCTCCTCGTCGAGGGCGGTGAGCACCTGCTCATGGAAGACCCGAGCGTGCCGCTGCATGAGCTCGCTCGACTCCCGCCAGATGAGGTCGAGCAGCTGGCCCGGCATCTTGCCGCTCGAGGCGCGTACGGCGACCCCGGCCTCAATGCGCCGCTTGAGGCCGGCCACCCGGACCATGAAGAACTCGTCGAGGTTGCTGGCGAAGATCGCCAGGAACCGCGCGCGCTCCAGCAGGGGAAGCTCCGGGTCCTCGGCGAGCTCGAGCACCCGGCTGTTGAAGCGCAGCCACGACAACTCCCGGTCGAGGAAGCGGTCAGCCGGCAGGTCGTCGACCGCCGGCCGATAAGGGGGTTCGACGTCGAAGGAGTTGTCCGGGGCGGTCAGGCGCGACACCGCGTTCGGTCCCTCGTCGGGCGAGCCGGCGGTGGCCGCGGGCAGGTCCGTCGGGCGGGTGGCTACCCCTCCGTGGGCGACGGGCTCCGTGGACATGACGCCATGCTCTCACCTGCGGGTGAACGGCGCGCAACGTCGACGCAGACCGATAGACTGCCCGCGCCTCGGTGCTGTCAGGGCAGCCCATACATCACATCAACGCGTGATGTCGTGAAGCCGAGACGCTCGTAGAGGCCCAAGCCGGCGGCGTTGTCGCCGTCGACGTACAGCATCACCTCGGCCAGACCCTCCTCGCGCAGGTGCTGCAGCCCGGTCAGCGTGAGGGCCTTGCCCAGGCCGAGCCCCTGCGCGCCCGGGTGCACCCCCACCGCGTAGACCTCGCCGACGGGCGCAGCGCCCGTCTCGGCAGCCGGATGGACCTTGGTCCAGTGCGAGCCGACGAGGGCGCCGTCCCGCTCGGCGAGGAAGAATCCCCGGGCGTCGAACCACGGTTGGGCCGTCCGGTGTCGCAAGTCCGCGAGGCCCAGGCGGCCCTGCTCTGGATGGTCGGCGAACGCCGCCGCGTTGAGCGCCACCCACGCCTCGTCGTCGCGGTCCGGCTCGAATGTGCGGACCGTGACGGTTTCCGGGTACGACGGTGCGGGGGCGGCAACCGAGAGGGCTCGGTGCAGCTGCCTCAGCTCCCGCACCCGGTGGAAGCCCCGGGCCGCGGCCAGCGCCCGCGCGCCGACGGTGTCGCCGTGCGCCCAGAGCCGCAGCCCCGCCTGCTCGTTGGCGCCCAACGCGCCGAGCAGGTGACCGACGAAGGCGCTACCGATGCCGTGAAGGCGATGGTCCGGATGGACCACGAGGTGCCCGCTGAGGCCGCCGTCCCCACCCGTCACGTGGCCGTATCCCACGACCCTCGCGTGACCAGTCAGCCGGCCGAGGATGTGGTGCGAGTCGTCGCCGGCGCCGAACACCATTTCGGTGCGCACCTGGTCGTCGAGCGGGCTGACCCCGTCGATGACCCCGGCGGTGGCGGCGATGGCGTCGATGTCCGCCGCCTCCGCCTCGGTGACGTGCTGAGTGCGGGTCAAGGTGACCCTGGAGCTGTCGGCTGCGTCGCCGGAGCCCATCAGCGGTTCGACCGGGACGGATGCGAGGCGTCGTCGTCCTCGAGGAGGTCGGCCGTCCCGGGTCGGCCGCCCTCGCGGGCGGTGGCCGGCAGCCCCGTCCGCCGGGGCGCCGGCACCACGAACCGGTAGCCGACGTTGCGCACGGTGCCGATGAGCTGCTCGTGCTCGGTGCCCAGTTTGGCCCGCAGCCGTCGGACATGGACGTCGACCGTGCGGGTGCCGCCGAAGTAGTCCATGCCCCACACCTCGTCGAGCAGCTGCTGGCGGCTGAACACCCGCCCCGGATGCTGCGCGAGGAACTTGACGAGCTCGAACTCCTTGAACGTCAGCTGGAGGTCACGGTCTGCGACGCGGGCGGCGTACGACGTCTCGTCGACCGTGAGACCGCCTCCGCCGACCACCACCTGGGTAGCCGCGGTTGCCAGTGCCATCGTGAGTCGACCGCATGCCAGCCGGATCCGTGCCTCGACCTCGGCTGGCCCGGCCGTGGAGACGACGACGTCGTCGACCCCCCAGTCGGCCGCCACGGCCGCCAGGCCGCCCTCGGTGACGACCACGAGCACCGGAACCTCGACCCCGGTGTGCTGGATGAGCCGACACAGGCTGCGCACCGTCGCCAGGTGATGGCGCCCGTCGACAAGGAGCGCGTCGCACTCGGGAGCATCGAGGAGCACCGTCGCCTCAGCGGGGAGGACCCGCACTCGATGGGGAAGGAGCTCGAGCGCCGGCAGCACATGGGAGACCCCACCGGGCGAGTCGGTCAGCAGCAGCAGGCTGCTCATCTGCCGATCACCCCACATGTGGCCCCATGACGGTCCAGGCCGGGAGTCGTGCCGAGGCACTCCGCATCGCGGGACACCTCGGCGCCGGTCGTGTTGGCTTGCGACAATACCGGAGTGGAGAGCGCGCCGATATCGCCGAGAGAAGCCTCCGCCGACACCGGGACAGTGGTGGTGACGGTGCGGTACTGGGCGGCCGCCCGCGCTGCCGCCGGGCGCGCGGAGGACGTCGTCAGTGGCGGCTCGGTTGCCGACGTGCTCGCGGCGGTGCACCGCGTCCACGCCGACAACCCCCGCCTGCTCCAGGTCTTGGCGGTGAGCTCGCTGCTGCTCGGGGACACCCCGCTGGGTTCGCGCGACCGTGCGACCGTGCCGGTCGGTCCGGGTGACGTGCTGGAGGTGCTGCCGCCGTTCGCGGGCGGACAGGCTCCGCCTGCGCAGCCGTAGCCGTCGCGCCGGCCGGGCGCGTGGGAGGCTGGTCCCCTGCCCGATCTCACCATGCAAACGCCCGCCCTCGGGCGCCAGGATCGACATAGCCTGGTAGCTGGCACTGCGGCGTACCCCGCAGGTGCTTCGTCTGCTGGCCTGGTCTCCTTCGGGTGGCCGCAACGTTCGGAGGGACATCGAAATGAGTCGCGACGCAGCCCTTGTCGACGCCGACTGGGTCGAGAGCCATCTCGACGACGGCGGAGTCGTCCTCGTCGAGGTTGACGAGGACACGACGGCCTACGACGGCGGGCACATCTCGGGCGCTGTCAAGATCCACTGGCAGGACGACCTGCAGGACCCCGTCCGCCGCGACTTCGTCGACCAGCAGCAGTTCGGCGAGCTGCTCGGCCGCCTCGGCATCGGGAACGACGACACGATCGTGCTGTACGGCGGCAACAACAACTGGTTCGCGGCGTACGCCTACTGGTACTTCAAGCTCTACGGGCATGACTCGGTCGTGCTGCTCGACGGCGGTCGCAAGAAGTGGGAGCTCGACGGCCGCGCCCTGACCGACGAGGTGGTGGAACGCGACCGAGCCACCTACCAGGCACAGGCTCCCGACCTGTCGATCCGCGCGTTCCGCGACGAGGTCGTCGACTCGATCGGGTCGCGTAACCTTGTCGACGTCCGGTCTCCCGACGAGTACGCCGGCCGGCTGCTCGCCCCGGCCCACCTGCCGCAGGAGTCCGCTCAGCGCGCCGGCCACGTCCCGACGGCGGTCAACGTGCCGTGGAGCAAGGCGGCCAACGAAGACGGCACATTCCGGTCCCAGGACCAGCTGTCGGCGCTCTACTCGTCAGCCGGGGTCGATTCCGGCACGGACACCATCGCCTACTGCCGGATCGGGGAGCGCAGCGCGCACACCTGGTTCGTGCTGCACGAGCTCCTCGAGCAGTCGAACGTGAAGAACTACGACGGCTCGTGGACCGAGTACGGCTCACTCGTCGGGGTGCCCGTGGCGCTCGGCGACGAGCCCGGCCGGGCCCCATGAGCTGTGGCGGAGCGACCTCGCGAACGGCGTACGTCGATCTCGCCACCCAGGCGGTCATCCAGGGCACGGTCGTGCGGGCGGGACGGCCCGTGCAGGGCGCCTACGTCCGGCTCCTCGACCGGGGCGGTGAGTTCACCGCCGAGGTGCCGACGGGGGCGGCCGGGGAGTTCCGCTTCTTCGCCGCGGCGGGGGTGTGGACGGTCCGGGTGCTCGCGGCAGGCTCACCCGCCGTCGAGGCCACGGTCAGCGCCGCCACCGGCGCCGTCGCTGAGGTCGAGCTGACGCTCTGACTCGGCCAGCGCAGGCTGTCGATGGATCGTGAACATGAAGCAGCCGGCATAGACGTTGCGGGCGTGGATGAGCTCGATCCCGGGGTCGGCGAGCATCGTGGCGATCACTCGCTCAGCGTGCTCCGCCTCCACCATGGCCAGGGCCGGGTAGACCATCGCGCCGCTTGCGTCGTACGGCCGGAAGATCATCGGCGCCCAGTCCCGGTAGCCCGGCGGGTACTGCGCGGGCGTCTGGTAGCCGCGGCATGCTTCGGCGTGCACGAACACCGGGCCGACCTCGGCGTACGGTCCAGGGCCGGGGGAGGGCGAGTGGGCGATCAGCGCGATCCGCTCGCCGGGTTCAGTTGGCCGGAGGCAGCACCGCAGCGGCGACCCACCGTCGACGTCGACCGTGACATCGAAGGGGTTGCCGAAGTCGTCTCGGCCCGCGGCGCGGATCCGGTCCAGGTGGTCGGAAGCAATGGCCTCGACCCGAAACGCCGGCGTCGTCGCGGCTGCCTTCGCTGGACGGTCCTCGTGGTGGGTCCGATAGGTCGTTGGAGAGCTCATCCCTGGAAGACGCTGGCGTCTCACCAAACGTGAGATGACGGTCCGGACGTCGTACGACGCCGTGCCATCCCAGGATCGGGCGCGACACTAGACTGGCCAGGTTCGGACGGAGCCGGCCTGCCGTCGAGGCGCCAACCGGCAGCGAGGAGAGACCGTGGCCAACCAGCGAGACGTGCGCCCGTGGGGGTACTACGAGGTGGTGGACGAGGGCGACGGCTATCGCGTGAAGTCGATCACGGTGCTCCCGGGTGAGCGCATCAGCTACCAGCGGCACCGGTTGAGGGCCGAGCACTGGTTCGTGGTGGCCGGACGGGGCGTCGTGACCCTCGACGACGACGACCGGCAGGTGTCGCAGGGAAGTGTCGTCGACATCCCGGTCGGCGCGGCGCACCGAATCGGCAACGACGGCGGCATTGACCTGACGTTCATCGAGATCCAGACGGGCAGCTACTTCGGTGAGGACGACATCGAGCGCCTCGACGACGACTACGACCGCGAGCTGTCCAGCTGACGTGATCCGGATTCGTCCGCCTCGGTGGGCAGTTCTTGAGCCCCATCCGAACCAACGAACCGGGAAGGGGGCAGCGCCTTTAGGCGAGGGGGGCGGTGAGCTCGAGGTGGACTCCGTCGGGGTCGCTGAACGACAGGATCGCAATACCCGCGTCGTCCAGGTCGGTGACGTCGCCGTGCGGGATGCCCTCGGACTCGAAGCTCTCCATCGCGGCGACGAGGGTGTCCCGTGAGTCGACCGTGAAGCTCACATGGTCGAGGCCGGCGTGCTCAGGGTCGAAGCGCTGGCCGTCCACTGCGACCGGCCGCAGTCCGAAGAGCGTTCCTGACGGCGTTTGGTAGATGGTGCCGCCGTAGAGCTGCTCCGAGGACTGCCTGACGCCGGGCTCGTCCACCTGGGCTGACATGTCCATCGCCACCGGCCAGCCGAATACCCGGTCGTAGAACGCCTTGGAGCGCTCGATGTCGGTCACGGTGAGTCGGACGTGGGACAAGCCGGAGCTGTCGATGATTGCCCTGGTCCCCTGTCTACCCGGCCGGACGCCCGCGCTCAACGGGTCAGCTGGCCTCCTGCTACTTGACGGACTGGCTGCCCGGAAGGGCACTGCCGGGGTTGTTCTTCAGGTACTCGGTGAGGCTGCCGTGGTCGAAGGCGCGGAAGAGCTGCTGGGACTTGACCGGGTCGAGCCGCACGATCGACTGACCCGCCACGTAGTCGTAGCTGCCGAACGGTGCGGTCGTGAACTGGACGTTGGAGCTGCGCAGGTCCTTCGAGTCGAGCGCGAGGTTCCGGATGTCGCCCGTGCTCCAGGTGTCGTCGACCTGGATGAAGCTCGAGATGGTGCCGACGACCTTGGCCAGCTTGATCGGGTTCACGAACGTGCTCGTCGAGAGCAGCGAGTTCATGATCGTGCGCAGGAAGTTCTGCTGGCGCTCGATCCGGGCGAAGTCGCCTTCGAGCAGGCCATGGCGGGTCCGCACGTACTGCAGCGCCCTCTCGCCGTCGAGCGTCTGCCATCCCTTGGTCCAGGTGACGCTTTGCGTGGCGGTGAAGGTCTCGGGGATGTAGACCCGGACCCCGCCGAGGGCGTCCGTGAGACCCTTGAACCCGTTCCAGTCGATCATCGCGACGTGGTCGATGTGCAGCCCGGTGAAGTCCTGGATCGTGCGCACCGCGAGCGCCGGCCCGCCCCACGAGAAGGCCGCGTTGATCTTGGCGTATCCGTTGATGTCGCCCGGGAACGTCGGCACCTTGACCCAGGAGTCGCGCGGGATCGAGAAGATCTGCGCCGACTTCCGGTCGGCCGGCAGGTGCATCATGATGATCGTGTCGCTGCGGTGCGCGCCCGGCGTCCAGGTGCCGTCGGCCAGGTCGCCCGCGACGGTCTGCACGTTGTCACCGTCGTCGGACCCGAGAACCAGGATGTTCAGCGGGCGACCGTTGTCGGGAATGACGTTGCCGTTCGAGTCCGTGCGGGGGGCGACGGCACCCGGGAATGTCTGGATCTTGCCGAGCTCGTGGTTGAGGTACCACACGAAGCCGCCCGCACTGCCGACCAGCACCACGAAGATCACCAATAGCGAGGTCAGCGCGAGGTGGCGGCGGAAGAAGTTCCGCCGCTTCACCGGGTACGGCGTCGCGCCGGCTCCCTCGGCAGACGTCGGACGCGCCGGGGTGGGGGCGTCCGCGGAGTCTGGTTGGTCAGGTGTGGGCTCGTCGCTCATCGCCAGTTCTTCGCTCAAAGATGGACATCAGGAATGGCTCAGTGTGTCAACTATGTCCGACGAACCGAAATCAACGACGGTTCCTCGAGCGAAAGCTTTGGCCATCCTCAGGTTTCGACGATCAGCGTGAACGGTCCGTCATTGGTCAGCGTGACCTCCATGTGGGCGCCGAACACACCGGTCTCCACCTCTGCGCCGAGAGTGCGCAAGGCGGCGCAGAAGGCGTCGTACATCGGCTCGGAGACGGACCCGGGCGCCGCGCCCGACCACGACGGGCGTCGGCCTTTGCCGAGGTCGGCGTACAGCGTGAACTGGCTGACGACGAGCAACGGCGCGCCTTCGTCTGACGCCGACCGCTCGCCGTCGAGGACCCGCAGCTCCCAGATCTTGCGCGCGAGTCGGGCCGCTTCGTCAGTCGTGTCTGCGTGAGTGACGCCAAGGAGTATGACGAGGCCGGGACGAGCGAGCCGGCCGACCGTCTCGCCCGCGACGATCACGTGACCGCGGGACGCCCGCTGGACGACGGCTCGCATGGGACCTCGATCGGGCTGGCTGGGCGGCATCCGACGAGCGTGCCGCGTGGGCGGGGGAGTCTGGCACGATATCGCCATGACGGCGGCCGCACATCCCGGAACACTCATCACGGTCGCGCCGACCGGGGCGGAAACCACGAAGGACGCGTTCCCGGCGCTGCCGACGACACGTGCCGAGCTCACGGAGACGGCCGTGCGGTGCGAGGCGGCGGGCGCCGCGATGATCCACCTGCACATCCGTGACGACGAGCACAAGCCGACGCTCGAGACCGGGCGGCTGGCGGCTGCGGTGGACGCCATCCGGGACGCCACGTCCCTCATCGTGCAGCTGTCGACGGGCGGCTCCGTCCACGACCCGTTGGACGTGCGCCTGACCGTGCTGGACGCCGACCCGGACTCCTGCTCGCTGACGATGGGCACGGTCAACTTCGGCGACGACGTCTTCTCGAACCCGTGGCCGTTCGTCTGCGACCTCTACCAGCTGTCGCAGGAGCGTCAGGTGGTGCCGGAGTTCGAGCTCTTCGACCTGGGGCACGTCGCGGCGCTGCACCGGCTGCTGGCGACGTACGGCCGGCCCTTCGGGGAACGAGTGCACTGCGACCTGGTGATGGGGGTGCCCGGTGGGATGCCGGGCACCGCGGACGCCCTCGTCGCGGCGGTGCAGGCGCTGCCCGCTGAGACGACGTCGTGGTCGGCGACCGGGATCGGGCGTACGTCGTTGGCCGTTGCCTTTGCCTCCCTGGCCAAGGGCGGCCACCTCCGGGTGGGGATGGAGGACACCCTGACGCTCGCGCGGGGGGTCCCGGTCAGGCACAACGCCGAGCTCGTCGAGCGAGCCGCCCGCCTCGCCGAGCTGGCCCAGCGGCCGGCGATGTCGACCGACGACGCCCGCGACCTGCTCCAGGTCAAACCCCGCTCACGCACGATCCGGCCCTTGTGACCCCTGATCCGGCCTCGTGAGCCATGATCCGGCCCTCGTGACCCATGATCCGGCGTCCGGACTGCCGGATGGTCGGGCACCGGGGGCGGACGGTCAGGAACGAGCGGCGGATGGTCGGGCACCGGGGGCGGATGGTCGGGGATGTCAGGCGCGCCGGAGGCGGGTCCAGATATGGGGTTGCAGCGGCTCGCCCTGAGCCGCCATGTCGAAGGTCCAGAGCAGGTCGCCCTCCACGAGGCCGTAGAGCCGATGGCCGGCGACGTACTCCTTCGCCGAGCTCGTCCGCACGACGGCATCGGTCGCGAGCACCAGCCTGGCCCCCTCGACCGTGCCGTAGTAGATCTCCGCGAACCCGGTGGGGTGGGTCAGCAGCAGCTCGACCTCATTGTCCGGCCGGGCCCGCAGGAAGCCGGTCTCGAGGGCCAACGGCCGCACCTCGTGACCGTCGTCGTCGATGAGCCAGGTGCGGCTGAAGTAGTGCAGGAACGGACGGCCGTCATGGGTGAACCCGATCTCCTGGCCGAACCGGAAGGCGTCGATCGTCGGGTAGTCCCCGTGGCCGTTGCCGTGCCAGTGCCCGAGCAGGAACGCGAGCGGGACCAGGTCCGGGTGCAGGTCCGCCGGGATCTCGAACGGCATCGGTGCGCAGCTCAGACCTGGCTGCGGTAGAGGCGGTAGACCGCCAGGCTCGCAGCCCAGGCGATGCCGACGCCCACGGTCACCAGCAGACCCACGAAGAAGACCTCCACGAGCAGTGAGTCTAGCCATCGGCGGCCACCGGGTGTCGTCACCAAGCCTTCGTCGGTGGCGCGAGTCGCCGCAATGTCTGACCGTCCGGTTAGCGTCGACCCATGCCTCTCGACTTCCAGGTGGTCATCGACTGTGCCGACCCCCACGCGCTCGCGGACTGGTGGGCTGACGCGCTCGGCTGGCGCGCCGAACCGAGCGACGAGGGTTTCATCCGCGACATGGTGAGCAAGGGGTTCGCCGAGGAGGCGGAGACCACGACCCACAAGGGCGCTCTGGTGTGGAAGAGCGGCGCCGCGATCTCGCCGTCGGACGCACCCCAGACCGGTCCGCGCAGGCGCATCCTCTTCCAACAGGTGCCCGAGCCGAAGACCGTCAAGAACCGGGTGCACCTCGACGTGTGGGTCGGTGAGGAAGCGCGGGAGCGTGAGCTGGAGCGGCTGGTGACGGCCGGTGCGACGTTCCTGCACCGCGGGCAGCAGGGTCCGCACCAGTGGGTCACAGTCGCCGACCCCGAGGGCAACGAGCTCTGCCTCTCCTAGCGGCGACCGCGCCGGCATCCCTTGGACGAGGGATACCCTGGCAGGGTGGAGCTGGCCAGCAGTCTGCGTGCGCGGGGTTACCGCCTGACCCCTCAGCGCCAGCTTGTGCTAGCGGCCGTCACCGAGCTCGGCCACGCCACACCGGAAGACGTCCACGCCTGGGTGCGCGGCCGGGCCGAGGGCGTCAACATCTCGACCGTCTACCGCACGCTCGAGCTGCTGGAGGAGATCGGCCTCATCACCCACGCCCATCTCAGCCACGGCGCCCCCACCTACCACCCGGCGGGTGCGCCCGAGCATGCCCACGTCGTCTGCCACAGCTGCGGGTCGATCGCGGAGCTGGAGCCCGCCGACCTCGGCTCGCTCGTGGCCACGATCCGCGACCGCACCGGATTCACACCGGACATCGGCCACCTCACCGTCTTCGGTGAGTGCCAACGGTGTGCGGAGTGACCGCAGCCAGCCCGTTCCTGGCGCTGCCGGGCGCCGTACCCGCCGACGGCATGGACGCTGGGGTACCGGCCCACTACGGCGACCCGTTCCGCGAGCAGCAGAGGCTGCTCGCCGGGACCGGCGTCGTCGACCTGTCGCATCGCGGGGTCGTCCGGGTCAGCGGACCGGACCGGCTCGGCTGGTTGCACTCGCTCACGACCCAGCACCTCGCGGCGCTCCCGCCGTACCAACGCACCACCACGCTCATCCTCTCCCCGCAGGGACACGTCGAGCACCATATGTCGGGGTACGACGACGGGGAGACGTTCTGGGCGCATGTGGAGCCGGGCGCGGCGCCCGGCCTCGTGGGCTGGCTCGACTCGATGCGGTTCATGATGCGCGTCGAGGTCGCCGACGTCACCGACGAATGGGCCGCCGTCGCGCCGGGTCCCGAAACCGTCGACCTGGTACGACGCTCCGAGCTCGCCGGCGCGACGGGTGCGACCCCGTGTGGGGTGTGGGCCTTCGAGGCGCTGCGGATCGCCCGCGGGGAGGCGCGGCTTGGCCTCGACACCGACCACCGGACGATCCCGAACGAGACGGGCTGGATCGGCAACGCCGTCCACCTCGACAAGGGCTGCTATCGCGGCCAGGAGACGGTGGCGCGGGTCCACACCCTGGGGCGGCCGCCGCGGCGACTCGTGCTGCTGCTCCTGGACGGTTCGGTCGACCGGCTCCCCGAGCGCGGGAGCGCCGTGAACCTCGACGGACGCCAGGTCGGACTCGTCGGGTCGGCCGCCCGGCACCACGAGCTCGGCCCGGTGGGCCTGGCGCTCGTCAAGCGCAACGTGCCGGTCGGGGCGGAGCTGCTGGCGGACGGGGTTGCCGCTGCGCAGGAAGTCCTGGTCGAGCCCGAGGCAGGCCTGCACGTCCGCGCCCGGCTCTGACGGTTCGCCGGCCGCGTTCGCCTTTCCGACCACACGATCGCTGGGGTTGTCAGCGCGCGGTCCTAGAGTGCCGACCATGACCTTCACCGAGAAGTTCCTGCGCACGCCGAGCCCGATCGAGGTCGACGGGTGGCGGCTCAAGCGCTACTACGTCAACAACGACGACACACCGATCGACGCCGCCATCGAGGAAGCGGCCCTCGCCCATCTGCCGACGCTGCTCCCCGAAGCCCAGGGCGACACACCGCCAGCCGGCTTCATCGTGCTCCATCGCGGCAGCGACGGCGCCGCCTACCTGAACTCCTACGCCTGGGTGTGGGACAACGTCATCAGCTGCACCAACGCCGCCGCGGGACAGAAGGTAGTCGACTGCCCGGACGACGACCCGACCCACTTCGTCACCCTGACCAAGCCCTGGATCGGCTGCATCTGGGAGCTGCCCGCGGTCGGGCACGAGCGGGATGCCTGGGTGCGTCATGTCTTCGCGCCGGATGAGCCGGACCTCGTGGGCTACCTCGCCGACAGCCTGGCGGAAGGCCGGACCGGCGGCTCCGGGCACTAGGCGGTCAGTTGGCGGCGTTGATCATCCCGGCACCGACGGTGACGCCGGTCGCCTCGTCGATCAGGATGAACGACCCGGTGGTGCGGTTCGTCTCGTAGGCGTCGCACAGGAGCGGGACCGTCGTACGGAGCTGGACCCGGCCGATCTCGTTGAGACCGAGCTCCTTGGTCTCGAGGTCGCGGTGCAGCGAGTTGACGTCGAGCCGGTACTGCACGTCCTTGACCAGCGCGCGCGCCACCCGTGTCGTGTGCTTGATCGCCAGCTTCTGCCGCGGAACCAGCGGCCGGCTGGACATCCAGCAGACCATCGCGTCGATGTCCTGGCTAGGGGTAGGCGCGTTCTGGGGGCGGCAGATCATGTCGCCACGTGAGACGTCGACGTCGTCCTCGAGCCGCACCGTCACCGACATCGGCGGGTACGCCTCGTCGAGCTCGGTCTGGAAGAGGTCGATGCCGGCGATCTTGGACGTGAACCCCGAGGGGAGCACGAGGACGTCGTCGCCCGGCTTCAGGATGCCGCCGGAGACCCGGCCCGCGTAGCCGCGGTAGTCGTGGTAGTCGTCGGACTTCGGGCGGATCACGTACTGCACCGCGAACCGGGTGTCGACCAGGTCGCGGTCGGAGGCCACGTGCACGTTCTCCAAGTGGTGGAGCAGCGACGGGCCCTCGTACCAGCCCATGTTCTCCGAGCGGTTGACGACGTTGTCGCCCAGCAGCGCGGAGATCGGGATGATCGTCAGGTCGGGGATCGTCAGCTTCGTCGCGAACGACGTGAACTCCTGGTGGATCTCGTCGAACTTGGCCTCCGAGAAGTCGACGAGGTCCATCTTGTTGATGCACAGGACGAGGTGGGGAACGCGCAGGAGCGAGAGGATGACCGCGTGCCGGCGGGACTGCTCGGTGAGACCATGGCGGGCGTCGACGAGCACCAGCCCGAGGTCGGCGGTGGACGCGCCGGTGACCATGTTGCGCGTGTACTGCACGTGGCCCGGGGTGTCGGCGATGATGAACTTGCGGTTGGGTGTCGCGAAGTAGCGGTAGGCGACGTCGATCGTGATGCCCTGCTCGCGCTCGGCGCGCAGGCCGTCGGTGAACAACGCGTAGTCCGTGTAGTCGTACCCGCGTGCGTGCGACGTGTGCTCGACGGCCTCGAGCTGGTCCTCGAAGATCGACTTGGAGTCGAGCAGGAGCCGTCCGATCAGCGTGGACTTCCCGTCGTCGACGGAGCCGGCCGTGGCGAAGCGGAGCAGATCCATCGAGGGTCGGCCCGGGATGGACGAGGAAAGTGCAGCCATCAGAAGTAACCCTCTCGCTTGCGGTCTTCCATCGCCGCTTCGCTGAAGCGGTCGTCGCCGCGGGTAGCGCCCCGCTCAGTGATCCTGGCGACGGCGATCTCGTCGATGATCTCGTCGACGGTGGACGCCGGGGACTCGACGCACCCGGTCAGCGTCATGTCGCCCACGGTTCGGAAGCGCACCGTCTTGACCTCCGCGACCTCGCCTGCTTTCAGCGCGTTGAACTCACCCGTCGAGAGCAGCATTCCGTCGCGCCGGAACACCTCACGCTGGTGAGAGAAGTAGATGCCCGGAATCTCGACCTTCTCCTGGCCGATGTAGTGCCAGATGTCCAGCTCTGTCCAGTTCGACAGTGGGAAGATCCGCATGTGCTCGCCGGCGTGGATGCGGCCGTTGTAGAGCGACCACAGCTCGGGACGCTGGTTCTTCGGGTCCCACTGGCCGAACTCGTCACGGTGGGAGTACACCCGCTCCTTGGAGCGCGCCTTCTCCTCGTCGCGCCGGCCGCCACCGAAGGCGGCCGTGAAGCCCTCCTCCTCGATGACGTGCAGGAGGGTGCCGGTCTGCATCCGGTTGCGGCTGGTCTTGCCGTCGTCGACGATGACGCCGCTGTCGATCGCCTCCTGGACGGACGCCACGACGAGCCGGACGCCCAGCCGGTTGACCCAGCTGTCGCGGCACTCCAGCACCTCGGGGAAGTCGAACCCGGTGTCGACCTGCAGCACGGGGAACGGGATCTTGGCCGGGAAGAACGCCTTCTCCGCCAGCCGGAGCATCACGATGGAGTCCTTGCCACCGGAGAACATCAGCACCGGCTTCTCGAACTCGGCCGCGACCTCACGGAAGATGTGGATCGACTCTGCCTCGAGCTCGTCGAGCTGGCTGAGGCGGTAGTCGGCGTGAACGGTCATACCTGGGGGACTCCTCGAGGGATGGATTCGGGGCTCATTCTAGCCGTGTCCGACGCGTCTCCCCGACCGCGTCCGCGTGCGGAGTGGCGGACGTAACACCGCAAAGCGCGCCGGAGCAGGGGCTTGCTGCCGACTGGCTGCCGGCTGCCGAGGTCGTGGTGGCTGGTCAGATCACGATCCGACCGGCCGAGTCTCGACGGGATCCGTGGTGTCGTCGGTGCCCGGATCGCGGGTCGACGGGCCATCCGGTACGACAGCCGACACCGGCGCTGCGGGGTCCTTGGCAGGGGGAGCTGCCCTCTTGGCGGGCCGACCCGCCGCTGTCGCCTTTGCGCCCGGTCGGCGTGCAGGGGCATCCGCCTCCGGGGAGCCGGACGCACCGGCAGCCGCCTTTCTGGCCGCTCTCGCAGCCCGCTTCGCCGCGGGTGACCCGGGCGGCGCCTCGATCTCGGCGACCGTGGGCTTGCCGAACATCGGCAGCCCGGCGTTGCGGCGCAGCAGCCCCCAGACGAACGGCAGCACCACGAGGATCGCGACCCCGATCGTCACGATCGTCAGCGGGTGCGTCGTCTCGCCGTCTGGCCCGTTTCCGAGGGGCCACCACCCGGACTTGTCGAGCAGAGCCAGGCCGGACACCGTGAGCACGACCACGATTCCACGCCGGATGGAGGACGCCGGCACCCGCGGAGCGATCTTGGAGCCGAGGATCGACCCGGGAACCGAGCCGATCACCAGCGGGATGAGGATGCTCCAGTCCAGGCCGTTCGCGATGATGTTGCTGACAGCCGCGGAGAAGACGAGCGGCACGGCTTGCACCAGGTCGGTGCCGACCAGGCGGACAGCGGAGAGTGTGGGGTAGAGCATCAGCAACGCGATCATGATGACCGAGCCGGAGCCCACCGAGGTGATGCCGACCAGCAGGCCACCGACGGCGCCGACGATGACCGTGGGAATAGGTCGGATGACCGGGTCCCGCACGATCTGGGCCTGCTTTCGCACGACCCGCCGGAGCTGGATGTAGAGCCGGGCGGCGTAAGTCGTCGCCGCCAGCAGCAGGGCGATCCCGATGAAGCGTTTGAGCGTCGTGTCGATGTCGGTGTCCGGCGCCACCCATCGCACGACGTACGGCCCGAGGAACGCGAACGGGACCGAGCCAAGGATGAGCCAGCCGGCAAGTCGCAGGTTCGGGGAGCCCTCGCGCCAGTGCACAGTGGCGCCCGCGGACTTGTAGACGGCCGCGGCGGTCAGATCGGCGGTGACGACCGTCGACGCGTCGCCGACACCGAGGAAGATCAGCGCGGGCGTCATCAACGCACCCCCGCCCATCCCGGTGATTCCGACGATGGTGCCGACGAAGAAGGCGGCGATGACGGTCTTCAGCTCGGTCGTATGGCCTGATATCAGGTTGTCAGCGACGAAGCTGCTCGCAGATGTCAGCATGGGGTCCTCCGGAGGTGGTCAGGAACGGAGCCAGCCCTCGTTGGTGAGCTCAGCGAGGATCTCCGCCAGACATTCTGCTATATCTCGATCGGTCGTGTCGACTTTCAAGGCATTCACCGGTTCCTCGTACGGCGACGAGATGCCGGTGAAGTCGGGAATCAGGCCCGCCCTGGCCTTCGCGTAGAGGCCCTTGCGGTCCCGGCGCTCGCACTCGGCCAGGGGGGTCGCCACATGGATCAGCACGAAACCGCCACCCGCCCGCTCCACCATGCGACGTACCTCGGCGCGGGTCGACTCGAACGGGGCGATCGGCGAGCAGATGGCCAACCCGCCGTGTCGGGAGATCTCCGCCGCGACGAAGCCGATGCGCGCGATGTTGGTCTCGCGGTCCTCGCGGCTGAAGCCGAGTCCCTTGGACAGGTGATGACGCACGACGTCGCCGTCGAGCGACGTGATGGTGCGTTCCCCGCTCTCGAGGATGTGGTCCATCAGAGCCCGCGCGAGGGTGGACTTCCCGGAGCCGGACAACCCCGTGAAGAAGAACACCGCGCCCTGGCGGTCTCGCGGCGGCCGGTCCACGGCGACGATGCGGGCGATCTCGCCGGTGAGATCCCCCCCGCCCGGCGACGGTGCGTCGCCGAGCGTCAGCGTGTCCCCGGCGTAGGCGCTGCACACGCTGGACATCAGCCAGCCGTTCGTGGCCGGGTCCTGGTGGTCGGCGACCGCCGCTGCGACGACGACTGCGGGGCGTTCGAGCTCGAGGGCTGCCGCCTGGCTGGCCCGGATCAGGGCGGGGACGGAGACGTGCTCCGGCATGCCGTCGCCGGCGCAGACGACCAACAGCGCGGTCGTGCCCCGGTCCCGGGCCGCCTCGTCGATCCGGGCGACGTCGCGGGGGCACAGTGGGCGTCTTACGGCGACCGCCAACAGGGTGTCCGGCGGGTGGGACTCGTGCAGGGTCGCAGGGGAGACGTAGAGCCGACGGAACGGTCCGAACGCGTTGTGGGCGACAGCGGTGACCGGCCCGACCAGTCCGACCCCGCCCTCGGGGGCGGCCCAGGTGCCGTCGGCCTGCAGCCGCGCGAGCGGAGCCCCTTCGGGGTCGACGAGGTCGAGCGCACCGGCCGAGCTGGCGTGGGCGGCCGTTTCGGTGTCGACGACGAGGGTCACAGCGGACGCCTGACCGGCCGTGCCCGGGTCGACGAACCCGGTCAGCGGGGGCGAGAAGCAGCCGTTGAGCAGCAGGTCGAGGTCGTCACGCTCGCGCGCCGACGGGGTCCATTGGGGAGTCGGCCGCGCCGCCGCTGGGGGCGGGCGTGGGGGGTCGTCGGGCACCGGGCGATTGTGTCACGACGACCGGGACGGACTAGGACATCAGTGTCGGATGGGCGATGCGGAGCCTGCCGACCGGTCGCCCTCCGCCGTAGAGGACCGCCACGCCGGTCGCGTCGAGACCCGCCGTGTCGACGCCCGGCTCGGCACCGACTCCCAGCCGACGAAGGGCGGCGGCCATCACCGGCGGCCTGGCTCGCGGCGTGCCGTCGTCGATCTTCAGGGCGACGGCACGCCCGTCCGGCAGGGCGACTGCGTAGCAGGCTTCCGCCCCGGCCTTGCCGACGGCTCCCGGTACGGCGGTCAGCAGCGCTGCCTCGTCGCGGCGGGTGCCGGACGCGTACTCGGGATGGGCGGCGAAGGCCTCGGCGACACGGCGCTCGGGGGTGCCGGGCGCAGCGACGACGAGGGCACGGAAGCCACGGGCCAGCCCGACGAGCGAGGTGGCGAAGAGCGGTGCGCCACACCCGTCGACGCCGACCGATGCGATGGGCTCGCCAGTCAGCTCGACGAACGTCACGGCAAGCGCCGTCTGCAACGGGTGGTCCGCCGACAGGTAGGTGTCGGTCGGCCAGCCGTTCGCGATGCAGGTGGCGAGCATGGCGGCGTGCTTGCCCGAGCAGTTCATCGCGATCCGGGAGGGAGCGTGGCCGGCCTGGATGTAGGCGACCCGGGCCGGCTCGTCGAGGGGGTAGTCGGGAGGCGTCTGGAGGGCGTCCTCGTCGAGACCGGCCGCGGCCAGGATGCGCCGTACCCCGTCCAGGTGGAAGTCCTCTCCGGAGTGGCTGGCCGCGCACAGGGCGAGCAGCTCGCCGCGCAGGTCGAGGCCCAGGCGGAGCATGCCGACCGCCTGGATAGGCTTGTTGCAGGAGCGGGGATAGCAGGGCGAGCGGACGTCCCCGATGGCCCAGGCCACGTCTCCGCCGGCGTCCAGCGCGATGACCGACCCGCGATGGTGGCCCTCGACAAACCCGGACCGCACGATGTCGAGGAGGATCTCCGGCGCGGTCACGGCGCGAGCGTACCCCCAGCCCCCTCTCGGCATTCGTCTGCGCTTCGGAGGGGTTTCCACGCCGGGCGGGCGCAGGCGAATCGCGGCGCAGTCGGGGGTGTGGGCCGGATCACGGTGCACCTGCTTGCATCTGCTAACTGTTGCAAGCACAATGGGATGATGGCCACCCTGGAGTCCCTCGGCGAGTTCCTCAAGGAGCAGCGCCGCGGGGCCCGGCTGACCCTGCGCCAGCTCGCCGACCAGACCGGGGTGTCGAACCCCTATCTCAGCCAGATCGAGCGTGGCCTGCGCAAACCCTCTGCGGAGGTGCTCCAGCAGCTCGCGAAGGGGCTGCGCATCTCGGCGGAGACGCTCTACATGCGGGCCGGCATCCTCGACCCCGACGAGCACGAGGATCGGTCTGTCGAGCTGGCCGTCCTCGCGGACACCGCCCTCACCGAGCGGCAGAAGCGCGTGCTCCTCGATATCTACGAGTCGTTCCGCCACGAGTCCGAACACCCCGTCCAGACGTGAGAGCGCCCGGTACGCCGTCCTCGCGCCGCCGGGATCGAACCCAGGAGCCTGAACCCGAAAGACTGAACCCGAAAGACTGAACCCGAAAGACTGAACCCGAGAGGAAGCGCATGACCGCCATGCTCATCGACCGCATTCGCATCAAGGACATCGAAGAGACCATCGCGAACTCCACCCCGCTGCTTGCCGTCGTGGGTGCCGGCGACCTGGCCGTCGAGAAGCTCCGTGCCGCCCGCGACGAGCTGGCCGTTCGCGCTGCCGACTTCGACCCGAAGGCGTTCCGTGACCAGGCGCAGGCCGGCATCGCGGACCGCGTCGAGTCCTTCCAGGCCGACATGATGGCTGCGCCGGAGCAGCTCCGCGCGCTGCCCGAGAAGGCCCAGGAGTGGCCCGTCAGGGCGCAGTCGCTGTTTGCCGACGTCGTGTCGGCAGCGTTCTCCACCTACGGCGAGCTCGCCGGACGCGGCAAGAGCCTGGTGACCCAGGTCCGTCGCGATGTCCCGGACGCCGTCAAGGTCGAGGTCGACACCACGCCGATCTCGCGGCCCGCCTCGAGCCCGCTGCGGACGAGGCCGGTCGCCCCGAGAACGGCTGCCCAAAAGGCTGCGAACACGTCGGCGAGCCAGCAGCCGGCCGCCAAGACCGCCGCCAAGAAGAGCCCGGCCAGGAAGACTGCGACCGCCAAGACCGCGGCTAAGAAGACTGCGGCTAAGAAGACCGCGAAGCGGTCAGCCGCCAAGAAGGCCGCTACCTCCAAGAAGACGACCGCCTCGACCGCGGCCGCCAAGAGGTCCACAACCGCGAAGCAGGCCAGCACCCCGAGCTGACCTCGACCAGGTGGAGCGACCCGACGTCGGACGCCGCGGATGAACGGGCCCCGGAGAGCAACCACTCTCCGGGCCCGTTCGTGCTGCGGGTAGCACGGAGCCCGGAGGCCGGCCGTCGCAACGTGCGCACCACGGGAGCGTGAGACCGCACCGGTAAACTGGACGGATGATCGCGGCCACGATCGAGCTGGGCATCCTGCGGGTGCTCTTTTTTGCGCTGCTCGCTGTGAAGGTCTTTGCGCTCCTCGACGCGGTCTACCGAAAGGACGCGTTCTTCGTTGCGGCTGACAAGCAGAACAAGGCCTTCTGGCTGATCCTGCTCGCCGTGTTCCTCGCCCTGCAGGTGCTGTTGTGGTCGCCGCTGCAGCCGCTGAACCTGGCCGGGACCGTCGCCGCATGCGTCTACCTCGCGGATGTGCGGCCGACGCTGCGCGCCATGCGGCACTACTGAGTCACGTGCCACTGGTCGACGGCCCGGACGGCCCGCTCGAGGTGCTGGTCACAGGCAGCGGAGAGCCGGTCACCGTCTTCGCCCACGGCCTCGCGGCCTCGATCGCGTGACCAGGCCGTTCGGGTCCGGCGTCCGCGGCAGCCGGGTCTTCTTCCACTTCCGCGGCCACTCACGACGCTGTCAACGCGCGCTCGAGGGCGTCGTACGACGGACTCCCGAACGCCACGAGCCGGCAGCGCTCGACCGCGGTAGGTGTGGCGCGCAACGTCTCAACGGCCGCCCGTGCCGCGTCGTCAAGCGGCCAGCCGTAGACGCCGGCGGACACCAGCGGAAACGCGATGCTGACGGCGCGCACGGTGTCAGCCACGGCGAGCGCGTTGCGGTAGCACGACGTCAGCAGGTCCCTGTCGCGCTGACCGGCGAGGTAGTTCGGTCCGACGACGTGGATGACCCAGGTGGCGGGCAGATCGCCGGCGGTCGTCCAGCCGGCCTGTCCGGTCTCGAGGCCGTGCGGGAAGCGCACCCGACAGTCGGCGAGGACCGCGGGCCCGCCCGCGCGGTGGATCGCGCCGTCGACGCCGCCTCCCCCGCGCATCGCGGTGTTGGCAGCGTTGACGATCGCATCGACCTGCTGCTGGGTGATGTCTCCGGTGACGAGCTCGAGGTCCACGGGTCGAGTCTGCGTCAGCCCGCATCTCGGAGCAACGGGTCCATGGGTGTCCCGGCGCGGCGTCGAGGTCGTCAGGCCCTTGCTCCGACGTGCCTCGCGTCAACACGGGCAGGGTCGTCGCCCGGTTCAGGGAGCTCCGCGGATCGGCAGGTCGGCAGATCGACTACCGTTTGAAGACCCGTCTGACCACGGCGGTCACGCCCCAG
>JBBJMF010000114.1:0-8212 GCA_037719575.1 Nocardioidaceae bacterium | reverse complement strand
GGGAGCGCATCTGGCGCCCCGCGCGTCTCGGCACATCGAACGTTTGAGAAATCGAGCTGCCGCGGGCAGGCCTGCAAGAACCCAGGTAGCGGTCGTCGCGACAAAGCCGCCCGTGGTTCCAGCCAATGGATACAATCTTGCCGTGGCGGTAGCTGATGTCCGGGCCACTGGCGGTTGCCTGTGCGGCGGGATCAGGTACGTCGTGCGGGGCCCCCTGCGGGACGTACTCATCTGTCACTGCGTGGACTGCCGGAGCTGGCATGGGCACGCCTGTGCTATGACTTCGGCACTGCGCGGCGACGTAACGATAAGCCCGCCCGACTCGGTGCAGTGGTTCACTGTCGCAGGCGATGGCCCTCGCCCCCGCCGGGGCTTCTGCCCGGTCTGCGGCGCAAGTCTGTTCTGGGATGCACCTGAGCGACCAACGCTGGGGATCACCGCCGGAACGCTAGACCCGCCCACGGGGCTGCGGGTCCTGGGACATGTCTACGTGTCGCAGGCCTCGGACTATGAGTCACTCGTCGACGACGGCCTGCCACACCACGCCGGTCCCGCGCCCGCGCCCGCTACAACCGTCCACGCCACTCAGGAAGAGCCCCGGAGAAGGACCGCTCAGGCGACGGGTTGACACAGAGGGGAGCCGGTGTGACGCGACCGGTAATCGTCGGACCGTGGCGGCTGAGAGGGTTGCCTCGCAACATAGGGGTTTGGGCCGGACGACTACGCCTGCGCTTGCTTCCACACGCCAAGCGATCGTTCTTGTGGTGCATACTGACGAGCCTGGCAGGGAACCACCGTCAGCTGACTGAGTCACTCAGACGGGAGGATGCCATGAGCGAGTATGCGATCAGGCCACTCGGCGCCGCGACATGGGATGCCTTCGTCCACCTGGCGGGTGCCTTGGACCTGATCGCGAAGGCGGGCGGTGGTGTGGTGGAGGCGTATCACAGGACACGCTGGGCAAGAGGACGCCAGCCTCCTTCCTCTACAACGGCACGCGAAGTCTTCTTGAGCAGGCCGGCTTCAGCTACGAGCGGTCCAAGGGAAAGAACCAGGATGCGCAGGACGGTCTCACCCAAGTAGGGCGTACCGTTCTGGACGCAGTGACCGACCAGAGTTGCCACGAGGTGACCCGCGTCCTGGGCAGGGTCTCCAAGATAAGGCGGCCGCGATCATCCACGCACTCGGAACCTTCAGTACCGCCGCGAACGAGGCATCCGACACCGACTGGGGGAGCCAACAAATGAGGGACCGTCCCCAACACCCGCCCCTAACGAACTAGTCAAGGAGTACACATAACGGTCTGGCTGCAAGCAGGTCTGTGGGGACTCCTCGCCGGTGGAGCCCTCGTGGTGGGCGCCCTGGTCGCGTGGTCGGTCACCGTCCCCCGCACGGTCGTCGCTTCCGTCATGGCCTTCGGCGCAGGCGTCCTCATCTCGGCCCTCTCCTTCGACCTCGTCGACGAAGCCGAGACACAGGGCGGCCTCGTCGCCACCGCCGCAGGGTTCCTGGGAGGCGCGGTGGTCTACGTCCTGCTGAACGTCGCCCTTGCCCGCCGCGGGGCCCGGCACCGCAAGCGATCGGAGGGGCAGCAGCCCTCCGAGGACGAGCAAGACGGCAGCGGCACCGCCATCGCGATCGGCGCCCTCCTCGACGGCATTCCCGAGTCGGTCGTCCTCGGGCTATCGCTGCTGGGAGGAGGTGGGGTCGGCGTACCAGTGCTTGCCGCCATCTTCATCTCCAACCTGCCAGAAGGTCTCTCAAGCGCCGCCGGCATGAAGCGCAACGGCCGCACCGCGACCTACGTCTTCGGAGTGTGGACCGCGATCGCGGTCGCCTGCGGTATCGCGGGCCTGCTCGGAGCACTCCTACTCGAAGGCGCATCACCCCAGCTGGTCGCGGTCATCACCGCCGTCGCAGCCGGCGCCATCCTGGCGATGGTGGCGGATACGATGATCCCCGAAGCCTTCGAACGCACTCACCTTTACGCCGGTCTCATCGCCACCGTCGGCTTCATGGTCGCCTTCACCATCGAGCGTGCCGGCTGAACCACATGCCTAAGGAAGTGACACACCTCTTGCCCTCTCGACCAGCGACACCGCTTATCGTCGCTGTTCTCCGAACAGTTGGTCAGAGCTTGAGGGCGAGGCGGAGGCCGCCGTCGGCGTCGTCCATCAAGTAGCCGGGTAACTCCCCGACGGCTGCGGTGTCCTCGAGGTCGGACTTGTCGAGCGTGCCGAAGGATGACGTTGACTGACGAGTCCCTGGTAGGCCCGAGGCGCTGGCTGGCACGAAGACGTTGCCCTGCATCGTGGCGTTCGGCGTGTTGGACGTAATGACGACCGCTTGGGCGGTCCTCTGGCGTTTTAGGCGTCCGCCTGGACGACGAGCAGTGGGCGCCGCTTCATCAAGCGAGTTCGACCAACCCAACAGTCTGCTGACCTGGAAACAGGAGAGCGGGTGACCGGGATCGAACCGGCATGGCCAGCTTGGAAGGCTGGGGCTCTACCATTGAGCTACACCCGCGACGAGGCCCCCACTCACAACAGCCGGGCTATGGCCACGCGGCAACATGGTGCCATGCCGAACCCGAGCGAAGCCAACCCAGGCGAGTTCGCCCGGGCGTCGCCGGCGCCACGCGTTCGGGTCCCGAGCCCGAAGGACGCGGAGCGCCTCGCCGAGATCAACCTCGTCACCTGGCGGCACGCGTACGCGGGAATAGTGCCGGCCGGCTACCTCGAGACGCTCGATCCCGGGAGGCTGCGGGACCGGTGGCTGGAGCGGATCCAGGACCCACCACGGGAGCGGGTGTGCTTCGTAGCTGAGGTCGACGACGTCGTGGCGGCCTACTCGATCGGCGGCGGCTACCGCGTCCAGCAGGACGCGGAGCACGAGGACACCGCCGGGTGGGGCGAGCTCTATGCCCTCTACACCCATCCCGACTACCAGGGACGAGGAGCCGGCCAGGCCGCACAGTCGGTGCTCCTCGCCGCACTCGCGGAGCGTGGTTGCTCCGTCGCGGCCCTCTGGATGTTGCGCGACAACGACCGCACCCGGCGTTGGTACGTCGACCGCGGCTGGCGTCTCGACGGGGCGACCTCGCTCTGGCTCGGTGCCGGAGAGCCACTCGTGGAGGTGCGTCTCACGCGTCTGCTGAGCACGCCGCAGGACGTCGTACAGGGTTCAGCGCCGCCGGGGTGACCGAGGCCCGGAGCGGTCTCCGTGCCGCAGCGCGGAATGCGGGTTTCGGCCACTGCTCGTCTAGACTCGGGCGCTGAACGACCGGGGCGTAGCGTAGTGGCTAGCGCGCCTGCTTTGGGAGCAGGAGACCGCAGGTTCGAGTCCTGTCGCCCCGACCGTCACACCTGACGTAGGAGACATCCCTGTGAAGTACGCCGTCGAGACCCTGAACCCCACGCGGGTCAAGCTGAGCGTCGAGGTGCCTTTCGACGAGCTCAAGCCGAGCGTCGATGCGGCCTACAAGAAGATAGCGTCCCAGCTCTCGGTACCGGGCTTCCGGAAGGGCAAGGTGCCCACGATGATCATCGACCAGCGGGTCGGCCGGGGCACCGTCCTCATCGAGGCCGTCAACGACGCGCTGCCCACGCTCTACATGAAGGCGCTCGAGGACAACGACATCACGCCACTCTCGCAGCCCGAGATGGAGATGGACGAGATCGAGGACGGGGCGGGCGTGAGCTTCCGCGCCGAGCTGGACGTCGCGCCGAAGATCGAGCTGCCCGAGTTCCACGGTCTCGAGGCCGAGGTCGACGACATCTCCGTCGACGACAGCGACGTCGACGCGCAGCTCGACAGCCTCCGACAGCGCTTCGGCAGCCTCAACGTGGTCGAGCGGGCGGCATCGACGGATGACTTCGTCACCATCGACCTGTCGGCGGCCAAGGAAGGCGAGCCGATCGCCGAGGCCCAGGCCACGGGCATGAGCTACCAGATCGGGCGCGGCACGATGCTCGAGGGTCTCGACGCGTCGCTCGAAGGCATGTCCGCCGGGGACGAGAAGACCTTCGAGACGACGCTCGTCGGAGGCGAGTACCGCGACCAGCCGGTCGACGTCACGGTGAAGGTGACGGCGGTCAAGGAGCAGCAGCTCCCCGAGCTCGACGACGAGTTCGCGCAGCAGGCGTCAGAGTTCGACACCGTCGACGAGCTCAAGGCAGACATCCGCGAGCGGGTCACCCGCGCTGCGCGGCTCGAGCAGGCTGCCGCCTCCCGCGACGCCGTCCTCGAGACTCTGCTCTCGCTCGTCGACGTGCCGTTGCCCGACGCGGCGGTCGAGAACGAGCTGACGAACCGCCGCGCCCAGCTCGCGGAGCAGCTGTCCTACGCCGGGATGACCGAAGCCGACTATCTCGAGACAGAGGGCAAGTCCGCGGAGGAGTTCGGCGCCGAGCTCGAGATGCGCGTGCGCGACGCCATGGCCGCCCAGTTCGTCCTCGGTGAGATCGCCAAGGTCGAGGAGATGGGTGTCGACGAGTCCGAGCTCACCCAGATGCTCATGCGCCGCGCGCAGGACTCCGGGGTCAGCCCGGAGGAGTACATCAAGCACGCGGTCGAGCACAACCACCTGCCGGACCTGATGGCCGAGATCCGGCGCGGGAAGGCGCTCGCCCACATCGTCGTCACGGCCGCCGTCAAGGACCGGTCCGGCAACCTCCTCGAGCTGGCGACACTGATGCCCGACGGAACCTACGCCGACCCTGCCGAGGTGGAGGAGCTCGACCACCCGACCCCCTCCACCGATGCCGCTGCCGACGTCGTCGTCGCGGGCGACTACGCCATCGTGGACGAGGACGCGTAGCCGCGCGGTCTCTCGCTCGAAGCACCTTCTGGCTCGGTTCGCTGGCCCTTTCGGGTGATTACCTGCTGCTGTCGAGGACCTGGCCACGGAACACAAGACAGCGAGTCGTACTACGAGATCGAGCCGGACGTCGTCTACTCCGCGGCCAAGGCAACCTACGGCACGCTGCGGCGTGGGAGGGCCTGGTCGAGACGACGGGCAGGTCAGGGATGCGGAGTGAGGTGAACGGACGTGGCTCAGCAACCCTTTGACAGGCACCCCGCCAACCTGGGCTCGCTGGAGAGCTGCGGGAGCAACCTGATCAGGCAGGCAGCGGACAGCTTCGAGAACGGCACGGCGACGCCAGGCCTACCGGCCGGCCGTCACGAGCTGGACGGGCTCGTGCGCACCCGACATCGCGGCGGTCAACGACCCCGTCCAGTCGACTGCCGGCGCCGAGGCGGGAGCGGCCATCGGGTCGCTCTTCCCGGGGCCGGGCACCGTCATCGGAGGTGTCGTCGGCGTATCGTGGGCGGCGTGATCGGCTCTGGTGTCGCGAGCAGCGTGGCAGATGCGACCGTGGATCCCCGCCCCAGCGAGCTGCTCGACCCCTCCGCCTTCCGCGCCTGACCACCAGCCCCCACTCACGAGGACCGCAGCCAACGGCTTCGAAGGCTATGCCAGGGGCACCGGCTCCACAGCCTCGCGCTCCTCCACGTGCTCGACTTCCGCGTCGCGAATGAGCACGAAGGCGCCCACGAACCCAGCGGCGGCGATCACAGCGCCGACCCAGAAGGCCGACTGGAAGCCGGACACCAGCGCGTCCGCCACGTCGCCACCTGCGCCGAGCTTGCTCTCCGTCGTCGAGACGGCGATCGAGGACAAGAGCGCGATGCCCACGGCTCCACCGATCTGCTGTGTGGTGTTGATCAGGCCGGAGGCCAGGCCTGCCTCTTCCTGGCGGACGCCGGCGAGCGCTGCGATCGAGATCGGCACGAAGCACAGCGCCATACCCAGCCCGACGATCAGAAAGCCGGGGAGCAGCGCGGTCACATAGGAATCGCCGACGCCGATCCGGGTGAAGGAGAGCATCCCGAGGGAAAGCAGCGCCATCCCCGCGGCGATCAACCGACGCACGCCGATCCTGGATACCAGGGCGGCCGCCACGTTTGCCCAGATGATGGAGGTACCGGCCACCGCCAGGTAGGCGAACCCGGTCGTCATCGCGGAGTAGCCCAGCACCTGCTGCATGTAGAGCGTCAGCATCAAGAACATGGAGAACAAGGCCGTTCCGAGGATGAAGCCCGCGACGTTGGCCCCCAACACGGTCTTGGTCCGCAGGATGCCGAAGCGCATCAGAGGCTCGCCTACCCGGGTCTCCCAGCGCACGAAGCCGACCAGCAGAACAGCCGCGGTCACGAACGTGGCGACGGTGCGCGTGGAGACCCAGCCCCACTCGTTGCCTTGCGTGATGGCGAGGACCAGCGTGCCGAGGCCCGTGGTGATCAAGACGGCGCCTAGGGTGTCAAAGCCGCGAACGCGGGCGTCCCGACTCTCGCTCAGCAACACTGGAACCAGTGCCAGTGCCAGCAGCCCGACGGGGATGTTGACGAAGAAGATCCACTCCCACGACAACGAGTCCGTCAGGACGCCGCCGAGAAGAACCCCTGCCGCGGCACCGAAGCCACCGACGCCACCCCAGACGCCGAGTGCGATGTTGCGCTCACGTCCTTCTCGGAACGAGGTCATCAGGATCGACAGCGCCGCGGGCGAGATGGCGGCGGCACCCAAACCCTGAAGCGCCCTGGCCCCGATCAACGACGCTTCGGACCAGGCCAGACCACACAGCAGCGAGCCGATCGTGAAGGCCGCGATGCCGACGACGAAGACCCGTCGTCGGCCGAGGATGTCGGCGCTCCGGCCACCCAGCAGCAGGAAGCCGCCGAAGATGAGGGCGTAGGCGCTGATGACCCACTGCAGGTTTGCCTGCGAGAAGTCGAGGTCGGTCTGGATGGATGGCAGTGCGACGTTCACGATCGCGATGTCGAGCACCACCATGAACTGTACGGCGCTGAGCAGGGCAAGTCCGTACCACTTGAGGTGAGGCGAGCTGATCATGTCCAGTACTTCCTGTCGAAGAGCGTGTGCTTGTGAACTTACAGATAGAACTTGCAAGATGCAAGTAAGCATTTGCGTATGATAAGTCGCGGGTGCAGAATGGGAAGGGATGAAGGTCTACGACCAGTACTGCCCCATCGCCTGCTCTCTCGGGATGGTCGGTGAACGATGGACGCTGCTCGTAGTCCGTGAGCTCTACCACGGTCCGAAGCGCTACACCGACCTGGTCGACAACCTCCCCGGAATCGGAACGAACATCCTCGCCGCGCGGTTGAAGGATCTCGAGGTCAATGGGCTCGCGCAGAAGCGTCGGCTTCCTCCCCCGGCCGCTTCGATGGTCTACGAGCTGACGGAGCACGGACGTCTGCTGCGGCCCGTCCTGCACGAGCTGGCCCGGTTCGGCGCGCGGCTGATGGGACCGCCTCCGGCTGACGCGCTGACCGATGGATGGCTGCTGCACGCCCTCGACCTGGGGCTTTCGCCGGTGTCCCCAGCAGGTCGGATCGCCTTCCGGATCGGCGACGAAGAAGCATCGCTGGTCGACGGTCAGGTGGTTGCCGGAGTCGTCGACGGCTTCGACTTGCTGGTCGAAGCAGACCCGACCAGCTTCTACCACCTCGTCGTCGACGGCCGCCATGACGGCGTACGAGTCGAAGGTGACCCAGCGATCCTCGACCAGCTCGTCCGAGCCTTCTCGCCGCAGTCGCTCGAACCGTCGGCGATCCCGACTTCCTGAGCGACTGCCTGCCTCGAGGGCCGCTGCGCTGTGCGCGAACAGGCGGGCCTGTCCCGTGGGAATGTCGGGCCCGGCCGCTAGTGTCGGCCTCGTGACCTACCACGACTCCACGGCGATCCAGGCCAACGGCGGCGGCAACCAGTCCGGCCTGGACGATCACATCTACCAGCGCCTCCTCAAGGAGCGCATCGTCTTCCTGGGCTCGGAGGTCAAGGACGAGAACGCGAACGCCATCTGCGCGCAGATGCTGCTGCTCAACGCGGAAGACCCCCAGAGCGACATCTTCCTCTACATCAACAGCCCCGGCGGCTCGGTTGACGCCGGGATGGCGATCTACGACACCATGCAGTTCATCTCCAACGACGTCGCGACCGTCGGGATGGGCCTGGCCGCGTCGATGGGGCAGTTCCTGCTCTGCGCCGGCGCCAAGGAGAAGCGGTACGCGCTGCCTCACTCGCGGATCATGATGCACCAGCCGTCAGGCGGACTCGGCGGCTCGGCGTCCGACATCAAGATCCAGGCCGAGCAGTCGCTCTACATCAAGAAGGTCCTGTTCGACC
>JBBJMF010000036.1:0-24459 GCA_037719575.1 Nocardioidaceae bacterium | reverse complement strand
GCCGCCACCTCCACCTCCACCACCTCCGCCGCCGCCGCCACCGCCGCCACCACCTCCACCACCTCCACCTCCACCACCCCCACCTCCACCACCGAGTGGTGGAGCCTCGACGGCGATCGCGTTCGCCCGCGCCCAGCTCGGAGAGCCCTACGTGTGGGGGGCTGATGGACCCGACTCGTGGGACTGCTCAGGTCTCACGATGGGGTCGTGGGCAGCCGCTGGTGTGTATCTGCCGCACTACTCCGTGGCGCAGTACGACGCCGTTCAGCACATCTCGTTCGGCGAGCTACGGGCCGGCGACCTGGTCTTCTGGAGCAGCACGTCGAGCCCCTCCACGATCTACCACGTGGCGCTCTACATCGGCGGGAGCCAGATCATCCAGGCCCCGCGTCCGGGTCGCTACGTCGAGGTCGCCAGCATCTACGACTGGATCCTGCCGAACCTCTACGGGCGGGTCTGATCCCCCTCACCGCCACGTGGATGATCGATCGGCAGCGCGGCGCCTCCCAGTCCTCGGGCTGGGAGGCGTCGCACGTCTCAGTGCTCGCCCGCTCTCAGTGCGCACCCTCGGAATCGAGGGCTTCGTCGTGACGGCGACGTGAGGCCAGGATCTCCTTCTCCGCCTCGGCCCGGCCCACCCACGTAGCACCCTCGACGGACTTGCCGGGCTCGAGGTCCTTGTAGACCGCGAAGAAGTGCTGGATCTCCAGCCGGTAGAACTCCGGCAGGTGGTGGATATCGCGGAGATGCTCCTGGCGTGGGTCGCTGGCCGGCACGCAGAGCACCTTGTCGTCGGGGCCCTTCTCGTCGGTCATCCGGAACATCCCGATCGTGCGGGCGAGGATGAGGCAGCCGGGGAACGTGGGCTCCGGCAGGAGCACCATGGCGTCGAGCGGATCGCCGTCCTGGCCGAGGGTGTCGTCGATGAACCCGTAGTCGGCCGGATACTGGGTAGCCGTGAAGAGGGTGCGGTCCAACCTGATCCGGCCGGTCAGATGGTCGACCTCGTATTTGTTGCGCTGCCCCTTGGGGATCTCAATCGTAACGTCGAAATCCACGGTTCACTCCTTCGAGGGTCGGGCTGCGCCCGGCGCGGGTCGTTATGGTTAGTCTCCCTCATCCCCCCGGGTCGAGAAACCCGACGGGCTCGACCGGCGAGAGCGCAGGAGAGGCGGTGACCGTGGGAAGCGGCCCCCCATCCGGCTCCGCGCGCCACAGCCAGTCCGGAGCGTTGGCCCACAAGCTCGCGATCGCGCTCATCGCCGTCGTGCTGACCACCGTGGTCGCTGTCGAGGTCGGAGTGATCTCGACTGGGGGGCACGAGGCGGGCCCCACCCCACCGAGCGACGTACCCCCGCCGTCCGGTCCGGGGCTCGACCTGCATGCGCCACCGTCGGCACCACCCGTGCTCGCGGCCGCGTCGGGGTCGCCACCGATCTCCGTCACGAAGCTGAGACGGCACCTGTCCGAGGTTCTGGCGTTGCCCGACCTCGGCGGGCGGCTGACGTTCGCGGTGTCCCAGCTCGGCAACCCCCAGGGACATTGGCGCTATGGCGAGCCGGCGGCCACCCCGGCCTCGACGTTGAAGCTGCTGACCACCTCCGCTGCGCTGTCCGCGCTCGGCCCGGACCATCGATTCACCACGTCAGTGGTGCGCGGCAAGACGCGGGGCCGGATCGTCCTGGTCGGCGGCGGAGACCCGCTGCTTGTTGGCGCGACACCCACGGGTCTGCCGGCGGACGACCTCTACCCCGCACCGGCCTCGCTCCAGCGGCTGGCGGCGGCGACGGCGACGCGCCTGGAGGCGGCCGGGGTACGTCGGGTGCGACTTGCCTACGACAGCAGCCTTTTCACCGGACCCGCCGTCAACCCGCACTGGCCGTCGACCTACATCCCCGACGACGTCGTGAGCCCTATCAGCGCGCTCTGGGTCAACGAGGGACGCGAGTCCGTCGGGCTCGCCGGTCGCAGCGCGGACCCCGCGCTGGCGGCCACGGAGGTTTTCCGCGCCCAGCTCGCCGTGGCCGGCGTCAAGGTGGTGGGACCGGTGAGCGAGCGCGCGACGCCGGTCGTCGCCCCGGTGAGACTGGCGAGCGTCTCGTCGGCACCACTCGAGCAGATCGTGCAGCACATCCTGGAGCTCAGCGACAACGAGGCAGCCGAGGTGCTGCTGCGCCAGGTCGCGGTCGAACAGGGGCGCACCGGGTCGAGCGCCGCCGGCGTAGTCGCGGTCCGCGCGGCGCTCGGACGCCTCGGGGTGGAGGTCCGCGGTGCGGTGTTCTACGACGGCAGCGGGCTCTCGAGAGACGACGTGCTGCCGGCCTCGCTGCTGCTCCGGCTGCTCGAGACTGCCGCGACGCCGGCTCATCCGGAGCTGCGAGGGATCATCGCCGGACTCCCCGTGGCAGGGTTCTCCGGCAGTCTCGGCTACCGCTTCACCGGCGATGGCGCCGAGGCGGGGCTCGGCTACGTGCGGGCGAAGACCGGGACGCTCACTGGCGTCCATGCGCTCGCCGGGATCGCGATGACCAGGTCTGGACAGGCGCTGGCGTTCGTCGCCATGGCCAACGAGGTGCCGGAGTCGCGGACCCTCGCGGTGCGCGCCGACCTCGACCGGGTCGCCGCCACGCTCACCACATGCGGCTGCTGACCGTCGTACCGCCGCTGACAGCCAGGTCGTCACCGCCGCCTCTCGTGGCGCACCCCGTAACGTTGCCCTCATGGCACACGTCGCCGCCGAACCACCAGGGCACGCGGGCGCGGAGCCCGCGTCCATGGTCGACTGGGACCTCGCCGTCACGACCGCGACGCGGCTCATGCGGCCGGGGCCGGACATCAGCCGCGAGGAGGTGGCACGCTCGGTCGCAGACCTGCGGCGCTTCGCGGGTCAGGCGGAAGGGCACGTTCGCTCCTACACGCTGCTCGAAGCCGAGACCGCCACCGCGCCGATCGTCGTCGTCGACCGGCTGGGCTGGGTGCAGGCGAACGTCGACGGGTTGCGTCAGGTCATCGACCCGCTCGTCGACAAGATGCGCGCCGCACGCTCCGATCCCAGCCGGTTCGCCACGGCGGTAGGCTCGCGGGTGACCGGGCTCGAGGCCGGCGGACTCTTCGCGTTCCTGTCCAGCAAGGTCCTCGGCCAGTTCGACCCGTTCTTTGCCGGCCCGCGTGACGAGGTCGGGCGAGCCGGATCCCCGGGAGGCGACGTCGAGGGCGGTCGTCGTCGTGCCACGCACGGTGGTCGCTTGCTCCTCGTGGCGCCCAACATCGTCCAGGTCGAGCGCGACCTCGGCGTCGACCCCGACGACTTCCGGTTGTGGGTGTGCCTGCACGAGGAGACCCACCGTGTGCAGTTCACGGCAGTGCCCTGGCTCAGGGCGCACCTCCTCGGCGAGATGGAGACGCTGCTCGACAAGACCGACCTCGACCCGAGCCGACTGGCTCAGATGATGCGGGACGGCATCGAGCGCGTCGGCAAGCTGGTCCGCGGCGATGGGGACGGGTCGCTCCTCGACATCGTGCAGACTCCGGAGCAGCGCGCAGTCATCGAACGTCTCACTGCGATGATGTCGCTGCTCGAGGGTCACGCCGATGTGGTGATGGACGGCGTCGGACCACAGGTCGTCTCGTCCGTGGATGAGATCCGCGCCGTCTTCGACGCCCGGCGGGCCGGAGCGGGTCCCCTCGACCAGATGATCCGCAGGTTGCTCGGCTTTGATGCCAAGCTGCGCCAGTACCGAGACGGCGCGGTCTTCGTGCGCGGTGTCGTCGAGAAGGTGGGCATGGTGGGGTTCAACGCAGTGTGGGCCGAGCCGGCCAACCTCCCCACCAAGGACGAGATCGCGGAGCCGGGGCGCTGGGTCACCCGAGTGCACGGCTGACGCCTCGCGGATGACCGGATGGCGGTGAGCGGGCGGCTCGACCCCTCGGTCGCGGCGGTCCGGCGAGCGGTCCGGCTCGGACTCGCGGACATCGACGCCGGGCGGCGGGTCGTGGTCGCCTGCTCGGGCGGCTCCGACTCGATGGCCCTGGCAGCGGCGACCGCTTTCGAGGGTGTCAACGCGGGCTGGCTGACGGAAGCCGTGGTGATCGACCACGGCCGCCAACCGGGCTCTGCCGACGTGGCGACGGCGGTGGCGAGACGCCTGGAGACCCTCGAGGCGTTCGCCGGGGTGGGCCCGGTCGTCGTCGAGCGGGTCGTCGTCGGCAGGCTCGGCGGTCCTGAGGCCGCCGCGCGGGACGCCCGGTATGCGGCTCTCGATCTGCACGCGCGCCGGCTCGATGCGGTCGTGCTGCTCGGCCACACCCGCGACGACCAGGCGGAGACCGTGCTGCTGGGACTGGCGCGAGGGAGCGGCCTGCGGTCGCTCGCCGGGATGCGGTCTTCGTCCGGCCCCTATCGGCGGCCCCTGCTCACGGTCTCCCGGGCCGAGACGACCCAGGCGTGCCGCGCCCTGGACATCCCCGTCTGGCACGACCCCGACAACGTCGACACCCGCTTCACCCGAGTGCGGGTACGCCGGACCGTGCTACCCCTGCTCGAAGCCGAGCTGGGCCCAGGCGTTGGGCACGCCCTGGCGCGGACTGCCGACCAGGCCGCCGCGGACGTCGACGCGCTGGACGCCCTCGGTGCCGAGCTCTACGCCCGGGCTGCCACCCTCGCGGAGACGGGCCCCTGCCTCGACCTGGCGCTGCTGGTGGAGGTGCCCACTGCCCTGCGCCGCCGGGTCCTCAGGCTGGCAGCGCTCGCGGCAGGCTGTCCGGGGGGCGAGCTGTTCGCCGTGCATGTCGAGGCACTCGACGCGTTGTGCGTCGACTGGCACGGCCAGCGCGGGGTGGACCTGCCCGGACCCGTGACCGCGGGCCGCCGGGCGACGACGCTGTGCTTCATGTCGGGCTGACATCGTGGTCGGGGCGGCCAACGACCGCCTCGTGGCGTCCTGCACACTGAGCGGGTGGATGTGAGCCACGTCGAGTCGGACCTGAAAGCCACGCTGGTCACCGAGGAGCAGATCCAGAGCCGGCTGCGTGAGCTGGCGGCAATGATCCGGGCCGACTACGACGGCCGAGACCTGCTGCTTGTCGGCGTCCTCAAGGGCGCCGTGATGGTGATGGCAGACCTCGCGAGATTTCTCGACCGGCACGTGGCGATGGACTGGATGGCGATCTCGTCCTACGGATCGGGTACGACGTCGTCGGGCGTGGTCCGCATCCTGAAGGACCTCGACACCGACATCTCGGGCAAGCACGTGCTGGTGGTGGAGGACATCATCGACACCGGCCTCACCCTGTCCTGGCTGGTGTCGAACCTCGAGTCCCGCGGCCCGAGCAGCGTGCAGATTTGCGCCCTGCTCCGCAAACCCGATGCTCTGCAGATGGCGGTCGCCGTCAGGTACGTGGGTTTCGACATCCCCGACGAGTTCGTGGTGGGCTACGGGCTCGACTACGACGAGCGCTACCGCAACCTGCGCTCGGTGTGCACCCTGGCACCACACGTCTATGCGTGAGCCGGCTGCCGGTGACCTGTTCCTGTACGTCGGGAGCTTGAGTGGTGAGGGACACTGTGGAGATACGCGACAATGGACGCGACCCGGTGGCTGATCGGCAGGAGGCAAGGGGCGGGAGCCCTGGTTGATGAACGTCAAACGTTGGTTCCGCGGACCCTGGCTGTGGGTCGTCCTTTTCGCGATCCTGGTGCTGGTGGTGCTGGACGTGGTGTCCAGCCGCAGCGGCTATACGGACGTCGACACGTCGGAGATGGTGCAGCGGTTACAGTCCGGGGAGGTCGCCTCGGTGACCTTCATCGACGGCGACCAGGAGATCCGGGCAACCACCGACAACGGCGAGAAGATCTCCGCACAGTGGCTCAGCGGTCAAGGAGTCCAGCTCGTCAACATGGTCCAGGACCAGGTCGAGAAGGGCACGATCGCCGAGTCCTACGACGTGCAGGTGCCGAAGCCCAGCCTGCTGTGGAGCTTCCTGTCCGGGATCTTCCCGATCCTGCTCGTGGTGCTGTTCTTCCTGTTCATGATGAACAGCCTCCAGGGCGGTGGCGGCCGGGTCATGCAGTTCGCCAAGTCCAAGGCGAAGCTGGTCAGCAAGGACACCCCAAAGACGACGTTCTCCGACGTCGCCGGGTGCGACGAGGCGATCGAGGAGCTCAGCGAGATCAAGGAGTTCCTGCAGGAGCCCGCGAAGTTCCAGGCTGTCGGGGCCAAGATCCCCAAGGGCGTGCTGCTCTACGGTCAGCCGGGCACCGGCAAGACCCTGCTGGCCAGGGCCGTGGCCGGGGAGGCCAACGTGCCCTTCTACTCGATCTCCGGCTCGGACTTCGTCGAGATGTTCGTCGGCGTCGGCGCCTCGCGGGTGCGTGACCTCTTCGAGCAGGCCAAGGAGAACGCCCCCGCCATCGTCTTCATCGACGAGATCGACGCCGTCGGGCGGCACCGCGGCGCAGGGATGGGCGGCGGCCACGACGAGCGGGAGCAGACCCTCAACCAGCTGCTCGTCGAGATGGACGGTTTCGACGTGCGCGGCGGGGTGATCCTGATCGCCGCGACCAACCGGCCCGACGTGCTCGACCCTGCTCTGCTGCGTCCCGGTCGCTTCGACCGGATGATCGGCGTGGACGCTCCGGACATGAAAGGCCGCCACCGGATCCTCCAGGTCCACTCCCGGGGCAAGCCGATCGCCGTCGGCGTCGACCTGCTCGCGGTAGCCCGTCGTACCCCCGGCTTCACCGGTGCGGACCTCGCGAACGTGCTCAACGAGGCCGCCCTGCTCACCGCACGACAGAACCGCAAGCTGATCGACGAGCGCTCCCTCGACGAGGCGATCGACCGGGTGAGCATGGGCCCTCAGCGGCACTCCCACCTGATGAGCGAGCAGGAGAAGCTGATGACCGCCTACCACGAGGGTGGCCACGCCCTCGTCGCGGCGGCGCTGCCGGGCACCGACCCCGTCGCCAAGATCACGATCCTGCCGCGGGGACGCGCGCTCGGCTTCACGCAGGTGCTGCCCGAGACCGACAAGTCGTCGATCTCGCGCAACGACCTGCTCAACCAGCTGGCCTACGCCCTCGGCGGGCTGGCGGCGGAGCAGCTGATCTTCCACGACCCCACGACAGGGTCGTCGAGCGACATCGAGAAGGCCACCGGCGTCGCCCGCCGGATGGTGACGAGCTTCGGGATGAGCGAGCGCATCGGGGCGGTCAAGCTCGGGGAGGACACCGGGGAACCGTTCCTCGGCCGAGACTTCGGGCACACCCGCAACTACTCCGAGGAGATCGCGGCGATCATCGACGAGGAGATCAGCTCGTTGATGACCAACGCGCATCAAGAGGCGTTCGACATCCTCGTGCAGAACCGGCCGGTGCTCGACGAACTGGTCACCCAGCTCCTCGAGCGGGAGACGATCGACCGCAACGGCCTCACGGAGATCTTCGCCGCCATCGTCATGCGACCGGAACGTCCGGCGTGGACGGGCTCCGACACCCGGGTGCCGTCCGGCGTCCCGCCGGTCGAGGTGCCTGCCCACCTGGTAGGCGCCGCGGAGGCGAGCCCCGAGATCACCGTCGGACCCGGCAGCGAGGGAGTGGGTGTGACGGCGCTGCCGCCGATGGCTCCACCGAGCGGGCCGCCGACGGCGGGGCCGACGCCACCGCAGCCGCCGTACGGCAGCTCCTCAGCCGACCCCTCGAGCTGACGCGTGACCCTCGAGTCGGTGAGCCCGCCGCCGGAGCGTGACATTCCCGCCTTCGACCACGACCGGGCGGAGGCGGCCGTCCGTGAGCTTCTCGCGGCGGTCGGCGAGGATCCCGACCGCGAGGGCCTGCGGGACACGCCGGGCCGGGTGGCGCGCGCCTACGCCGAGATGCTCGGCGGGATGCGGCTGATGCCGGAGGACGTGCTCACGACGACGTTCGACATCGGCCACGACGAGCTGGTCCTCGTCAAGGACATCGAGGTCTGGTCGATGTGTGAGCACCATCTGGTGCCGTTCCACGGGGTGGCCCATGTGGGATACATCCCGAACGCGGAAGGTCGAATCACCGGCCTGTCGAAGCTCGCCCGGCTGGTCGACGTGTTCGCCCGGCGGCCGCAGGTGCAGGAGCGGCTCACGACCCAGGTCGCCGACTCGATGGTGCGGCTGCTCGAGCCGCGCGGGGTCATCGCGGTCTTCGAGTGCGAGCACCTCTGCATGACGATGCGCGGGGTCCGCAAACCGGGGTCGCGCACCGTGACGAGCGCCGTCCGCGGCCAGCTGCTGAACTCCGCCACCCGCGCCGAGGCCATGAGCCTCATCCTCGGCTAGGCGACCGGTGCCGATGCCCGGCGCGTCGCCCGCGTCGCACCCGCAGCGAGGCGCCATGGCCGTGTTCGGTCGGCCGCTCCGCCATCTCGCCGAGCTCCCGGCCCCTGACCGCTGTCTGGTCATGGGTGTCGTCAACGTCACGCCGGACTCCTTCTCCGACGGCGGCCGGTGGCTTCGGCCCGACGACGCGATCAGCCACGGATTGGAGATGCTCGCCGCCGGAGCGGACCTGCTCGACGTGGGAGGCGAGTCCACCCGCCCCGGCGCGGAGCGCCCGAGCGTCGCGGAGGAGCTGGACCGAGTCCTCCCCGTGGTGTCCGCGCTCTGCGAGGCCGGGGCGGTCGTCAGCATCGACACGATGCGCGCCTCGGTGGCGCGGCGCGCCGTCGACTGTGGGGCGGCGATCGTCAACGACGTCTCCGGCGGTCTGGCCGACGAGGCCATGTTTCCCCTTGTGGCCGACCTCGGCGTCGCGTGCATCGTGATGCACTGGCGCGGCCACTCCGCGTCGATGCAGCAGCGGGCGTCGTACGTCGACGTGCTTGGTGAGGTGACGTCGGAGCTCGCGGCGCGGGCGTCAGCGGCGGTGGGGGCGGGCATCGCCCACGAGCGGATCGCGCTCGACCCCGGGATCGGCTTCGCCAAGCTGGCCGAGCACAACTGGTCGCTGCTGCGACACCTCGATGCCCTCCACGTGCTGGGCTTCCCGCTCGTCGTCGGCTCGTCTCGCAAGGCCTTCCTCGGGAGACTGCTCGCAGACCCGGACGGCACCCCGCGGGCGCCGGTCGGGCGAGACGACGCCTCGGCGGCCCTGTCGGCCCTCGCCGCGATCTGCGGTGCCTGGTGTGTCCGCGTGCACGACGTCTCGCGGTCTCATGACGCCGTGCGCGTCGCTGCTCGCATCGCGGATGAGGACGCGAGGGCGTGACCACGGCCGTCGACCAGGTGCTCGCCCTGCATGCTGACTTCTACGCCGCCTTCGAGAGCGCCGACTTCGATGCGATGGCGACCGTGTGGGCCGATGACGACGGCGTCGTCTGCGTCCACCCGGCTGCCGCGCCGATCCGTGGCAGAGCCGCCGTGATGCGCTCGTGGCTGGCGCTGATGGCGGACGCGCCGTACATCCAGTTCTTCCTCACCGACGTGGAGGCGACGGTCACGGACCACCTCGCGACCGTCTCGTGCGTGGAGAACGTGCTGTCGGCCGGAGCGGACACCCCGCTCGGAGTTTTCGCCGGCGGTACGGCGGTTGCCACCAACGTCTTCCGCCGGACATCCGACGGTTGGCGGTTGTGGGTGCATCACGCCTCCCCGGTACTGTCGAGCCCAGAGGAATCCGGGCCGGAACCACGACAGGAAGAGCCACCATGACGAGACTGTCCGCCGCGCCGGCGACAGTGGACCGGCTTGCGCTGCGAGGGCTGCGCGCGACCGGTCACCATGGCGTGCTCGAGCGCGAACGTCGTGAAGGCCAGGAATTCGTCGTCGACGTCGAGATCGGCCTCGACACCCGCCCTGCGGCCGCAGCGGACGACCTCACCGCCACCGTCCACTACGGCGAGCTGGCCGAGCGGTTGCATGCCGCGGTCGTCTCGGATCCGGTGGACCTGATCGAGACCCTCGCCCAGCGGCTCGCCGACATCTGTCTGGCCGAACCGCCGGTCGACTGGGTCGACGTCACCGTCCACAAGCCGCATGCACCAATCCAGGTTGCGTTCGACGACGTGAGCCTGACGATTCATCGGAGCCGAGTTGACTGAGACCCCCAACCCCCACATCGACCCCGACACACTCACCGGGGAGATGCGACCCATCCGGCTGGCGGTGCTTTCGCTCGGCAGCAACGCCGGCGACCGGCTGGCCAACCTGCAGGGCGCCATCAACGCCCTCGCCGACACCCCGGAGGTCAACATCGTGACCGTTTCCTCGGTCTACGAGACGACCCCGGTCAACGCCCCCGACGGGTCCCCGGAGTTCTTGAACGCGGTCCTGCTGGCTGACAGCACCTTGTCGGTGAACGTGCTGCTCGACCGGGCGATGGCGGTCGAGGACGCGTACGGGCGCGAACGCACCGAGCCCAACGGCCCGCGCACGCTCGATGTCGACCTGGTCGTCGTCGGTGGGAGGTTGTCCGACACCGACGAGCTGACGCTGCCGCACCCACGCGCCCACGAGCGCGCCTTCGTCCTCGTGCCCTGGCTCGAGATCGACCCGCACGCCCAGCTCCCCGGCCGGGGCAAGGTCGCGGACCTGCTCGAAGACCTCGACACCTCTGGAGTCGTGCGCCGACCGGATCTCGAGCTCGAGATCTAGCCGTTGGCCGACAAGCAGAGTCCGGAGCAGGGCACCGTCGGGCCCACCCATGTCCGGGCCTTGTTCGCGCTCTTCCTGGTCGGCGGGGTGCTCGGCTATGCGTTCGCGCGGATCACGATCACGCTCAACGGCGTCGCCCCGCAGGTCCAGTGGACATCGGTCGTCGTGCTGCTCGCGGCCGGCACGATCGTGCTGGTGCTCGCGAACTCGACCTACCGCACCCTCCATCGCGACCGCCGGCGGATGGACGCGCACCGGGCGGTGCGCTTCCTGCTGCTGGCCAAGGCGAGCGCTCTGGTCGGTGCCATCGTCGCCGGTGGCTACCTCGGTTTCGCGTTCAACTTCGTCGACCAGCTCGACGTGCGGCTGCCGCAAGAGCGGGTGATCCGCTCCGTGAGCGCCGCGATCGCCGCCGTCATCCTGACTGTCGGGGGGCTCCTTCTCGAGCGTGCCTGCCGGGTTCCGAGGGACAAGGACGAATAGACTCGCGCTCATGGCGGGTCGTCGCAAGATCCAGCGCAGCGTTCGGGTGACCGTGGCGGTGACCCTGATGGGTGTCACCGTCCTCGCCGTCGGATGGGCCGTGCTGTTGTCCGTTGTGGTCGGGCCGGCCGCGGTGCTGGGTCTGCTCGCCGGCGCAACCGCAGTCCGGATCATGTACGGCGAGGTCGTACAGACCCGAAGGGAGGCTGCCCGCCGTCGCGCCACCCAGGCTCGGTCCTTCCGGGCGGCCCTGGCCACGAACCACGCGGAGCACCGGGCCTACAGCGCCATGATGGCCGACCGTCTCACCGACCGTGACCGCACGATCGCTGAGCTGTCAGACACGGTCAGGGGGGCAGGACGGAGAGCCGACGAAGCGGAGATGCGGGTCAGGCGGGAGTCCCGGCGGGCCAACGAGGCCCAGGAACGGCTCGCTGCCCTCCTCGACGAGGTGTTCGGCACGGCCGACGCCGACGCCGTCGCCAGTTAGCGCAGGGGGCCGGTGGAGGACACCTCGACGTCGGCGAGCTCTCGACCCTCCTCCTCCGCGCTCACCGAGCGGCGCAGCGCCTCATGCAAGGTGGCGGGGGTGAGGACGCCGAGGAACCGGTCGCCGTCGAGCACCGCGACCCAGCCGGCGTCCCACTGGAGCATGGTCGCCAGCGCGTCCTTCAATGACGCGTCCTTGTTGACCCAGGCGTCCATCCGCTCCCGCCGGTCCCGCACCAGACCGGGCCCCGAGCTGCGCTCCAGGGACACCCACCCGCGGAGGCTCTCGTGGTCGTCGAGCACGACAGCCCAGCGAGCCTGGTCGTCGTCGATCGTGATGTGCGCCTCGGCGAGGGAGTCGTTGTCGTGGACGACAGGCGGCCGCTCCAGGTCGACCTCGGCGATCGGGGTGACCGCCAGCCGGCGCAGACCCCGGTCGGCGCCGACGAACTCCGCCACGAAGTCGTCCGCCGGGCCGCCAAGCACCCGGGCGGGCGTGTCGAACTGGGCGAGCCGCCCGCCGGGCTCGAAGACGGCAACCCGGTCGCCGAGCCGCACCGCCTCCTCGATGTCGTGAGTCACCAGGACCACGGTCTTCGCCAGCTCCTCCTGGATCGCGAGGAACTGGTCCTGCAGCCTCGTCCTCACCACCGGGTCGACCGCGCCGAACGGCTCGTCCATCAGCAGGACAGCCGGATCGGCGGCGAGCGCTCGGGCGACACCTACCCGCTGGCGCTGACCGCCCGAGAGCTGGCTCGGGTATCGATGGGCGAACTCCGCGGGCTCGAGCCCCATCCTCGACAGCAGCTCGTCGACGCGCTCGTTGGTCCGCTTCCGATCCCAGCCGAGCAGCTTCGGCAGGGTCGCCACGTTCGTGCGCACCGTCTGGTGGGGGAAGAGACCGATCTGCTGGATGACGTAGCCGATGCGCAGCCGGAGCTTCACCGGGTTGATGTGGGTGACGTCCTCCCCGTCGAGCTCGATCCGTCCGGTCGTCGGCTCGATGAGCCGGTTGATCATCTTGAGAGTGGTGGACTTCCCGCAGCCTGACGGGCCGACGAGCGTGACAAGCTCCCCCCGCGGAACGTCGAGGTCGAGCTCGCGGACCGCGACGGTGCCGCCGGCGTAGGTCTTCCCGACCCCCATCAGCCGGATCATCAGGTCTTCGCTACCGTCCATAGCGTGACAGTACCTGCGTCGGCTGCCGTCGACCCGTGCTATAGCCTTCTGGTCAACAAGTGGTGGTGCACGTCGTACCTCAGCGACTATCACGACGAGCTCGTGGACGCGACCAAACAGCATGCCGAGATCACCGTCTTCTCGGTGCTGCTCGGCCTCGTGCTCGCGCTTCCGCTCGCGGTGATGGCGAGACGCCTCGCCCGTCTCGAGACCCTGATCCTGGGCGCGTCGACGATGATCTACACGATCCCGTCGCTCGCGCTCTTCCCGTTGCTCGTGCCGTTCACCGGCATCTCGGAGACGACCGTGGTGATCGGTCTCGCCCTCTATTCGTTGACGATCCTGGTCCGCAACACCCTGGCGGGTCTGCGTGCGGTGCCCGCCGAGGTGCGGGAGTCCGCCGCCGGCATGGGCTACGGACCGACCCGGATGCTGGTCACCGTGGAGCTGCCGCTGGCCCTCCCGGTGATCATGGCCGGGCTGCGCGTCGCCACGGTGTCGACCGTCGCCCTGACCACAATCGGTTCGATCGTGGCGTACGGCGGTCTCGGGAACCTGCTGGCGCAGGGAGTGCAGCAGAACTTCAAGGCACAGATCCTGTCCGCCAGCCTGCTGTGTGTGCTCCTCGCACTCGTCCTCGACCTGGGGCTGCTGGGAGTCCAGCGGATCATGACACCGTGGACCTGGAAGCGAGGCTGACCGATGGTCGGTGACGCGTTCTCCTACATCTTCGACGGCGCGAACTGGTCGGGATCCGAGGGAATGCTCACCCAGCTCGGTCAGCAGCTCCTGCTCACCGTGACCGCGCTGCTCGTCGCGGTCGTGCTCGCGCTGCCCGTGGCGCTGGTCCTCGGCCATCTAGGTCGAGGTGGCTTCCTCGCGATCAACGTGTCCAACGTGGGCCGGGCGATCCCGACGTTCGCGGTGCTGATCCTGCTGTCGGTCGGTCCGCTCGGAACCAACGTGCTCGGCCCGTACGGCCGGGCTGGGCTGGCGACCCTCGTCGCCCTGACGCTCTTCGCGCTCCCGCCCATCATCACCAACACCTACGTGGGGATGCGTGAGGTCGACAAGGACACCGTGGAGGCCGCCAAGGGCATGGGCATGAAGGGGACCCAGCTGTTCTTCGCCGTCGAGCTGCCGCTCGCGATGCCGCTGATCCTCACGGGCCTGCGGCTCGCACTCGTGCAGGTCTGGGCCACCGCGACGATCGCCGCCCTGGTGGCGGGACCGGGACTCGGCAACGTGATCACGGCAGGCTTCTACCGCAGCGACTACGGCAAGGGACTCGCCGGGGCCATCGTCGTGGCGGCCGTCGCGATCATGCTCGAGGGCATCGCGGCGCTCACGGAGCGGTTGGCGAACCCCATGGTCAGAGCCCGGAGACGGCAGACGGCCACAGTCGCAGTTGCATAACGATTAGGTCATCCGCTTGTCCGGGGTGACATGATTCTCCTGAAGACTCGGGTGCCACCCGGTGCCCGACCGGACACGCGGAGCCGACTGACGGCTGCGGGACACAGAAGGCGGTACTGGGGATGCACATGCGACGCATGCTTGGCGTAGGGCTGGCGGCGGTCACCCTGATGGCGGGAGCAGCCTGCGCGAACGAAGACCCGCCAGCCGACAGCGGCGGCACCTCACCCGGCGGAGGCGGCGACAAGGGCACGGTCTCCATGTCGGGGCAGAACTTCGGCGAGATGCAGATCATGGCCGCGATGTACCAGCAGGTGCTGGAGAACGCCGGCTACACGGTCGAGGTCAAGCTCGTCGACACCCGCGACGTCTACGTGCCACAGCTGAAGTCCGGCGACGTCGACGTCGTGCCCGACTACCTGGCCGGCATGGCCGACATCCTCAACATCCAGGCCAACGGCGCCGACGCGCCATCCATCACGACGAACAGCGCCGAGGAGACCCTTGCGGCGCTCAAGCCCCTCGCCGACGCGGCGGGCATCACCATGCTCGAGCCGGCCGAGGCGACCGACCAGAACGCCTTCGCCGTCACCAAGGACTTTGCCGCGGAGAACAACCTGACGACGCTCTCCGACCTCGCGGCGCTTGGCCAGCCGATCGTGCTCGCGGCGGCGCCGGACTGCAAGGGACGACCCGACTGCGAGGGCGGGCTCACCGAGACCTATGGCATCGACATCTCGAAGATCCTGCCCCTGGGCTTCGACTCGGCGCAGACGAAGGACTCGGTGACCCAGGGCGAGTCGCAGCTTGGCCTGGTCGCCACGACGGACGGTGCCCTCGACCAGGAGAACCTGGTGATCCTCGAGGACGACAAGGGGATCCAGCCCGCACAGAACTTGATTCCGGCTACGAACACCGCCTTCATCAACGACAACCCTGAGGTGGCAACCCTGCTCAACGAGCTCTCGGCGACCCTCACGACCGACGACCTGGCCGCGCTCGACCTCAAGGTGGCCGTCAACCGCGAGCAGCCGGCCGCCGTGGCCACGGAGTACCTCACCGACAAGGGTCTCGTCTAAGCCAACGACGCTTGAGGCGCTGAGGCTGGTTGACCACAACTGACTCAGCCAACCACTCGCCCTCGACCAGTTGGGGCCTTGACCACGAGTCACTTATCGATATCACCGACAACGAAGAACATTGAGCCGAGGATCGCGATCATGTCGGCGACGACGCACCCCGGCAGCATCCGCGGCAGCACCGAGATGTTGTTGAACGACGCCGACCGGAGCTTGAGCCGCCAGGGCGTCTTCTCGCCGCGTGACACCAGAAGGTAGCCGTTGATGCCCAGCGGGTTCTCGGTCCAGCAGTAGGTGTGGCCCTCGGGCGCCTTGAGGATCTTCGGCAGCCGCACGTTGATCGGTCCCTGGGGCAGCCCGGCGATCTTGTCGATGCAGGCGTCGGCCAGGTCGAGCGAGACCTTCACCTGGTCGAGCAGCAGGCCGAACCGTGCCTGGCAGTCTCCCTGCTGACGGGTCGGGATGCGCAGGACGCCGTCGACCAGCAGCTCGTCGTACGCCAGGTAAGGGTCGTCGCGGCGCAGGTCGGCGTCGACGCCGGAGGCGCGCGCGATGGGGCCGGAGACGCCGTACTGGGCGATGAGCTCGGGCGAGAGCACCCCTACCCCGACCGTGCGCGCGCGGAAGATCTCGTTGCCGAAGACGAGGTCCTCGATCTGCCCGAGTCGTCCGCGGACCGCTGCGACGGCGGCCGCGGTACGACGCAGCCAGCCCGCCGGCAGGTCTTCCTTGAGGCCACCGACGCGGTTGAACATGTAGTGCATCCGGCCGCCCGACACCTCCTCCATGACCTCTTGGATCGTCTCCCGCTCCCGGAAGGCGTAGAAGATCGGCGTGATCGCACCGAGCTCGATGGGGTAGGAGCCGAGGAACATCAGGTGGTTCAGCACCCGGTTCAGCTCCGCGAGCAGCATCCGCGTCCAGGTGGCCCGGACCGGCACCTCCATGCCGAGCATCCGCTCCACGGCGAGCACCACACCGAGCTCGGACGAGAAGGCGGACAACCAGTCATGACGGTTCGCGAGCACGATGATCTGGCGGTAGTCACGCACCTCGAAGAGCTTCTCCACCCCGCGGTGCATGTAACCGACGATCGGCTCGCACTCCACGATCCGCTCGCCGTCGAGCGTCACCCGCAGCCGGAGCACCCCATGGGTCGCCGGGTGTTGCGGACCGATGTTGAGCACCATGTCCTCGGTGGCCAGGTGGCTGTCTGCCCCGTGGCCGCCTCGCTCGTGACCCGCGAACCCGGCGGCACCGGCGCCCACCCCGATGATCCGTTCCTCGGCCACCTGCTCATGCTCCCACGCGGTCCGAGAGTGGTCCGGGCTCAGTCGGGCAGGGTGCGGATGACACCGGCGGGGCTGCCGCCTGCGAGAACCCCCGGTGGCAGGTCGCGGGTGACGACCGACCCGGCGCCTACGACGGTGTCGGAGCCGATCGTCACGCCACCGGAGACGATCACGCCGGCGGCCAGCCAGACGTTGTCCCCGATCGTGACGGGTTTGGCGGTCTCCCACCTATCCCGACGCCGGGTGGCCTCGAGGGGATGCAGTGGCGTGAGGAGCTGGACGTTCGGCCCGATCTGGACGTGGTCACCGATGGTGATCCTCGCGACGTCGGCAAGCTGGCACCCGTAGTTGAGGAAGACTCCCGTTCCGATATGCACGTTGCTTCCGTAGTCGACGTAGACCGGCGAGCGGACCTCGACGTCTTCTCCAACAGTCCCCATCAGCTCGACGAGCAGCTCGCGACGGCGGATCGGGTCGGCGACCGGGGATGCGTTGTAGAGCTCCATGACCGCCTGACGCTCGCGCTGGATCTCGAGAACCGACTCGTCGGTGAGGTACCAGTCGCCGGATGCCATCCGCTCGGTGTTGGAGGTCACCCGCCAATCGTAGGTGCTGCCGGCGGGTACGTTCTGTCGCATGGAGTACGCCGTGAGCATCCCGCCGTTCACCGACGCGGGCACCGTCGTCGACCTGGCCCGCGATGCCGAGAGTGCTGGGTGGGACGGGGTATTCCTCTGGGACCACCTCCAGTGGTCGCCGGAGGTGCGTCCGGACGTCCACGACCCGTGGGTCCTGCTCGGCGCCATCGCGCAGGTCACCGAGCGGGTCCGCATCGGCACCCTCGTCACACCACTCTCGCGCCGGCGGGTCCAGGTCGTCGCCAAGCACCTGCTGACCCTGGACCAGCTCAGCGCTGGCCGGGTCACGTTCGCCGTCGGTCTGGGGGAGCCCGCGGTCGAGGACTTCAGCGCCTTCGGTGACGAGGCGGACGCCAAGGTTCGGGGGGCCATGCTCGACGAGGGTCTCGAGGTGCTGGACCAGCTCCTGCGCGGCGTCGAGGTGGACCACGTGGGACCCCATGTGACCGCGCGGGGCCGGCTGCGGCCGGGCCCGGTGCAGCTGCCTCGGCCGCCCATCTGGGTGGCGGGCGTCGTACCGAACCAGCCGCCGCTCCGTCGAGCCAGGACGTGGGAGGGCGTCGTACCGATCGGCCGCGGTGACCTGCTCACCCCTGAGCAGCTCGCCGACTACCTCGGGGGCGATGTCCCGACCGGCTGGGACGTCGTGTCGCCCCGGAACCCGGACTTCTCGTCGAAGGAGTACGCCGACGCGGGCGCAACCTGGTTGGTCAGCTCGACCTGGCCGCTGGAGGATGACTGGGTGGACGAGTTCCGCGGGCGGATCCGGAAAGGACCTCAGGAGTGACCCATGTCAGTTGGGGTTGGTTCCCCAGTCGATGTAGCGCGGCGCTTCGACGAACCGTCGGATGGGCTGGGCCAGCACGCCGTACGTCCGGATCTTCGACAGGCTGTACTTGCCATGGTTGTCCAGCCGGTAGGCGATCCACCGGCCATCCGGTGAGTAAGACCCGGTGAAGGCATTGATCTCGCCGCCGCGGTAGTGCGTCAGCTTCCGCAGCCCGGTGCCGTCGGGTCGAATCGTTGCGACGTTGGCTGACGTGCCTGCGGGGGCCAGGTCCGCATGCGTGATGATCGCGATGCGGGAGCCATCTGGTGCCCAGTCATGCTTGATTCCCACATCGAGGGCATAGGGAGTGAGCTTCTGGAGGTTCGTGCCGTCGATGTGTACGGAGTACAGCGCCTGCAGGACGTCACTTTCCTTGACCCGTACGAAGCTCACCGTCGTGCCGTCGGGCGACACGTTGGGATCCGTGTCCCCGCCCTCACCCGCGAACGGGTCGCGCGTCAGGCGCCGCTGCCCGCTGCCGTCCCTGCGCATGATCCATATACTGTCGTCACCGGTGGACGGCACGAAGCGTTCGTAGACGATTGACCGTCCGTCCGGGGTGAACGCCGGCTGGCTCTGCAGCCCCGTGGGCGTGAGGTCGCGAAGTCCGCTGCCGTCGCTACGGATGATGGCGATCCCGGCATGGTCGGCGTCAGCGAGCTCGAAGACGATCCGCCGCCCGTCAGGTGACCAGTCGGGTGCCACGGCATCCCCATCGATGCTTGTGATCTGTCGAACGTCACTGCCATCGGCCCGCATTGTGAAGAGCTGGAACCCCGCCGCTGTCTCCTCGGAGAAGACCAGGCGTCCGTTGCTTCCTGGCGTGGTGGCACTCGCCGCCGGGACGACGGCGAGCAATGCTGTGGTCCCGGTCAAGGCGATGGCCGTACGGATTCTCATGGTCTGCTCCCTAGCTCACTAGGCGAGTGGAAAGGATGTACCTCAGCCTCGCCGCCGGGGAACACCGGCGCACTCCCCACTTCTCGGGGGGCCCTGGCTCTGGCAGGATCGCCAGATGAGCGCTACCCTGCGCATCGCTCGGGCCGAGCTCATCGAACAGGCTCGGCGACCCGCGCCGGGAGACGCCTTCGGTGAGCAGGTCCTGAGTGCCGTACGGCGCATGGTGCCCTTCGACGGCTACTGCCTGATCGGGCTTGACCCGTGTACGGGGATGCGCTCCTTCATGTTCTCCCGCAACGGTCTGGACGGGATGGCGGCTCGGCTGGCCATGAACGAAGCCGTCGAGCACGATGCTCACCGCTACCTCGACCTGGCTCGGGCCGCCGTGCCGGTCGGCGTCCTGAACGTCACGGAGCGTTCTCGGCTCCCCAGTCCCCGACTGCACGAGATCCTGCGGCCGGCAGGCTTCAGCTCAGAGTTGCGTCTGGTGCTCCGCGGATCTGGCCGGGTCTGGGGGGCGCTCGTCCTCTTCCGCAGCGACCGCCGGAGGAGCTTCACCGAGCAGGACCGGGCGTCGGCTATCGCCTTGGCTGAGCCGCTCGGCGACGCCGTCCGTCGCTACCCGCTGCGACGCTGCGTGCGCTCCCCCGAGTCGTTGCCACCGGGCGTGGTGGTTCTCGACGAACGCAACGCCGTCATCGCCACGAGCGACGAGGCGCACGCCTGGCTGGACGACCTCCGTGTCGGTGGTCGGGACGAGATGCGGTTCGAGGATGTGTTGCGGGTCGTCTACGACATCGGACTCGCGGTGCAGTTCGGAGACCATCGAGCCGCCTCGTCGCCACAATGCCGCATCCGCACGGCCAGTGGCCGATGGCTCATGGTCCACGGCACCCGCACAGCGGACGCGCCAGGGCGGGTGGCAGTAATCCTGCAGCCGGCCGCCGTGTCTCAGGTGCTTCCTGCGGTCGCGGCCTGGCTGCGGCTCACCCCACGGGAGACGCAGGTCCTGGCTCTGGTGTCACGAGGACTGGCCGCGAAGGAGATGGCTCGTGAGCTGCAGCTGTCGGTGCTGACGCTCAACGACCATCTGGCGTCGATATTCTGCAAGGCCGGCGTCTCGGGCCGCCATGAGCTGATGGCCACCCTCACCTGACACACGCGGATCGGTCCCCCGGCGATCTCGAGACCCAGACGAAGTCGCCCAGACCTCCGGCCGCGATGAGCTCGGCGCGGTCGCTCGCCCGAGACAGGTCCCGCAGGTAGCCGACCGGGTCGGCGTGCGCCCGCTCGATCGGCGGCCGAGCCCCGTCAATGCCGAGCTCCATCAACACGTCCCGTTGTCGCCGAACCGTCGCAGTGACCGAAGCCGCGATGCTGTCGACAGCAACGTGCGCGGTGATGTCGTGCCAGCCGTCGTAGGCCACGGCGGTCTGGACGCCCCCGCGGTACGACGACAGCGAGCCGCCCCACGGACGGTCAGCCGCCAGGTGACCGTAGTCAACGCAGACGCAGAGCGCCTGAGGGTTGGCAGCGCAAACCCCTGCCCACAAGGCATCCCGCGAGATCCCGACCTCGGCCCGCTGCCCGGGCTCGGTCATCGGCCACCAGGTCGCCAGCCATGCCCACTGGTCCCCGGAGACAACCGGCCCGAGCCGATCGTCCCCGGTGAGGACATCCACCTCCACGAGCCGACACCAACGGTCGAAGTCGAGCTCCACGACGTCGCACGGGATGTTGTCCAAGAGCTCGTTGGCGAAGACCAGCCCCGTCAGGCCAGTCGGCATCTCACGCTCCCAGCCGATCGTCTGCGGCAGATCCTCCGGTGGAGGTCGGACCTCGACCCCGGTCAGCCGCAGGTCCGGGTCGATCCGGTGGACCTGCGTCAACAGCTCCCCTCCGCCCGCGCCGATGTCACAGATGCTCGAGAGGTTCCGATCCCGGGCCAGAGCGACCACAGCCTCGGCGAACGAGGCCGCGACCTGGGGCGACGTGCGGAAATGGTCGGCGGGACGGTTGTGTCGGTAGAAACCGCGTTCGCCGTACAGCGACTGCTCCCATGCTGTCCGCAACGGGACCCACGAAGCCTCAGTCACGCCAGCACCGTAGCGCTCCGCGTCATCCTCAGGCGCTGGCGGCGTGACTGAAACCTGATCGTGCATGAGTTTGCAGTCACCTGGGAAACAATGCATACTCGGGCGATGTCTCGGCTCGCGACGAAGACCGCCCGCCAGCAGCGCATCGCCGACCTGCTCAACCGGCACCCGGTGCGCTCGCAGGTCGACCTTGTCGAGCTGCTGTCGGCCGAGGGGCTCGACGTGACCCAGGCGACGCTTTCGCGTGACCTCGTCGAGCTGGACGCGGTCCGGGTGCGGGGCGCCGACGGGGTGCTGGTCTACGCGGTGCCTGGTGAGGGCGGCGACCGGACACCCCGGGCTGGTGTGGAGACGGCTGCGTCACGCCAGCGGCTCGCGCGGTTGTGCGCCGAGCTGCTGGTCAGTGCCGAGGCGTCGGCGAACCTGGTCGTGCTGCGGACACCCCCCGGCGCCGCCCAGTTCCTCGCCTCCGCGCTCGACCGCGCCGAGCTCTCGAGCGTGCTCGGCACCATCGCCGGAGACGACTCCGTGCTCCTGATCAGCCGCGCGCCGGACGGTGGTGAGGCGGTGGCAATGAAGATGCTCGCGCTCGCCGGCAGCAGGTACGCGCCCGACGCCGAGGCTCCGCCAGCGACGGCGGAGACCGAAGAGAAGGAGACGACATGACCCAGACGAACCTGGCGGCGAGCGACCGGATCGTGCTCGCCTACTCCGGGGGCCTCGACACCTCGGTCGCCATCGGATGGCTCGGAAAGGAGACCGGAGCCGAGGTCGTCGCCGTCGCGGTCGACGTCGGGCAGGGTGGTGAGGACATGGACACCATCCGGGAACGGGCCCTAGCGTGCGGTGCCGTGGAGGCTGTCGTCGTCGATGCGAAGGACGAGTTCGCGGAGGGGTTCTGCCTCCCGGCCCTGCAGGCCAACGTGCTCTACATGGACCGGTACCCGCTCGTGTCGGCGCTGTCGCGGCCGCTGATCGTGAAGCACCTCGTCGCCGCCGCGCGGACGCACGGCGCGTCCACGGTGAGCCACGGCTGCACAGGCAAGGGCAACGACCAGGTCCGGTTCGAAGTCGGTGTCAGCTCGCTCGCCCCCGAGCTCCAGGTCATCGCGCCGGTCCGCGACTACGCCTGGACCCGGGAGAAGGCAATCGAGTACGCCGACGCCTTCGCCCTCCCGATCGACGTGACGAAGCGGTCGCCGTACTCGATCGACCAGAACGTCTGGGGCCGCGCGGTCGAGACCGGCTTCCTCGAGGACATCTGGAACGCCCCCATCGAGGATGTCTACGCCTACACTGCCGACCCGGCCGTCACTCGCGACCCAGACGAGGTCGTCGTCTCGTTCACCGACGGGGTCCCGACGGCCGTCGACGGGGTCCCCGTGACGGTGCTGCAGGCGATCCAGCAGCTCAACGCGCGGGCGGGGGCGCAGGGTGTCGGGCGGCTCGATGTCGTCGAGGACCGGTTGGTCGGCATCAAGAGCCGCGAGGTCTACGAGGCGCCTGGGGCTATCGCGCTCATCACCGCCCACCAGGATCTCGAGTCGGTGACCGTCGAGCGAGACCTCGGCCGGTTCAAGCGCACAGTCGACCAGCGTTGGGCCGAGCTCGTCTACGACGGGCTGTGGTACTCGCCACTCAAGCGGACGCTTGACGACTTCATCGCCTCGTCGCAGGTGTCGGTGACGGGAGACATCCGGATGACCCTGCACGCGGGCCGAGCCGTGCCGACGGGTCGGCGCAGCCCCACGAGTCTCTACGACTTCAGCCTCGCCACGTACGACGCCGGCGACTCCTTCGACCAGTCCCTGGCCAAGGGATTCGTGGACCTGTGGGGGTTGCCGAGCAAGCTGGCCGCGCGCCGCGACCAGGCACAGCGAGAGCGGGCGGCGACCGGGTCGGGCGCGTGACGGAGGGTGAGGAGACCCGGCTGTGGGGGGGCCGGTTCCGGTCGGGCCCGGCTGAGGCGCTGACCGCGCTCTCGCGGTCGACGCACTTCGACTGGGAGCTGGCGCCGTACGACCTCGCGGGCTCGCGAGCCCATGCCCGTGCGCTGGAGCGAGCCGGCTTGCTGGACGCCGCAGCGGCCGGAGAGCTGCGGCGCGGCCTCGACGAGCTCGACCGCCGGGTGCGTGCCGGCTCCTTTGCCCCGGAGCCGGCCGACGAGGACGTGCACACCGCGCTCGAGCGGGGCCTGGTCGAGATCGTCGGGCGAGACATCGGGGGCCGGCTGCGGGCCGGCCGGTCGCGCAACGACCAGATCGCGACCCTCGGGCTGCTCTACCTGCGTGACCACGCGCGGACGATCGCCGGACTGCTGACCGAGCTCGTCGGCGCGCTGCGCACGCAGGCGGCCGCCCACCTGGACACCCCGATGCCCGGGCGCACCCACCTCCAGCACGCCCAACCGGTCCTGCTCGCCCACCACCTGCTCGCACACGCGTGGCCCGTTGTGCGCGACCTCGGCAGGCTCCGTGACTGGGACGCCCGGGTGGCCGACCAGTCGCCGTACGGCTCGGGTGCCTTGGCCGGCACGTCGCTCGGGCTCGACCCGCGGCAGGTGGCGACGGACCTCGGGTTCGTCGACTCGGCACCGAACAGCATCGACGCGACATCGGCCCGCGACCTCGTCGCCGAGTTCGCCTACGTGGCCGCGCAGGCGGGCGTGGACCTGTCCCGCCTCGCCGAGGACATCGTGCTGTGGTCGACCCGCGAGTTCGGCTTCGTCACCCTCGACGACGCCTACGCCACCGGGTCCAGCATCATGCCGCAGAAGAAGAACCCGGACATCGCCGAGCTGGCCCGCGGGAAGAGCGGCCGGCTGATCGGGAACCTCACCGGGCTGCTGGCCACGCTCAAGGGTCTGCCGTTGGCCTATGACCGGGACCTGCAGGAGGACAAGGAGGCGGTGTTCGACTCCGTGCGCACCCTCGAGGTCGTGCTGCCGGCGATGACCGGGCTGGTGGCGACCTTGACCTTCGACCGGGCACGGCTCACGTCGCTGGCACCTGAGGGTTTCTCCCTCGCCACCGACGTGGCCGAGTGGCTGGTGCGGCGGGGCATGTCGTTCAGTGTCGCGCACGGTCTCGCCGGTGCGTGTGTACGGCGCTGTGAGGACCTCGGCGTCGGGCTCGGGGAGCTCACGGCCGCTGACCTGGCTGACGTCTCGCCATCCCTGACCCCGCAGGTGCGCGACGTCCTGACCGTCGGGGGGTCGATCGCGTCTCGCAACGGCCGCGGCGGCACGGCGCCGGGTCGGGTGGCCGAGCAGCTGACCGAGCTCGACGAGACGCTCGAGGCCGCGACCCGCTGGGTCCGCTGACCAGCGCCCGGCGGGGGGGGGGGGGGGGCGGGGGGGGCGGCCCCCCCCCCCGGCCCCCCCCCCCGGGGGGGGGCGGGGGGGGGGGGGCGGGCGCCGCGCCCCCCCCCCCC
>JBBJMF010000113.1:0-8312 GCA_037719575.1 Nocardioidaceae bacterium | reverse complement strand
GAGCCGGGCATACCGAGTGTCGTCGAGGATCGGCGCGGTGTCCCCCAGCCGACCGTCGAGCACGCGGCGTGCCTCGGCCAGCCCGGCGATGGGCCGCACGCTGGTCCAGGCACTCGCCATGATGCGGATGCCTCGCCGTCCCGCGTCGGCGCCAGGCGTGCCGGGCTGCCACGGCTGCCAGTAGGTTACCGAGTCGAGGTCAGCCGGCCCGGGTGCCGGAGTGTGCAGTGCCACGAGGGCGCGCTGCGCATCGGTCAACAAGTGCAGCACCAGGTCCCGGACCGTCCATCCGGCGCAGAGTGTCGGGCGCCAGCCGATGTCGTCGTCGATGTCGCGCAGCAGGGCGAGGAGCGACGAGTACGCCTCCTGGACGACGACTTTCCCGTTCACGTGTGGAGTCTCGCACGAATGCGCCACACTGGACTTGGGCGTCCCGTAGCAGCTGCGCAGCGGTAACCCAGGCTGTCAGAGGAGTCAGTATGCCGACTGGTGGACTCATACTCAGGCAACCTGACGAGGCCGACGCCTCCGTCGTCTGCGGGTGGTCATTGTCCGCGCAGGAGACCACGCAGTGGTGCGCCAGCAAGACGCATCCAGTGACCGCGTCCCAGGTGGTCGAGTGGTGGCTGCCTTCCGACGTGGAGCCGTTCGTCGCGGTGTCGGGAAACCTGGCCCCGCTGGCCTACGGAGAGCTCTGGCTCGAGGCCGAGGAGGACGAAGTCGAGCTCGCCCGGCTGATCGTGGCCCCGAGGATGCGCGGCCGAGGAGTCGGTCGGCAGCTCGTCGCTGCCCTGGTGGACAAGGGAGCCCTTACCGGGCTCAGCACGGTCATCCTGCGAGTCACTCCCGGCAACGACGCGGCATTGCACTGCTACCGCGATAGCGGCTTCCGCGAGCTCGACGAGCGGCGCAACGCCGAGTGGAACAAGGGTCAGCCGGCGACGTACACCTGGATGGAGCTGGCGCGATGAGGGTGGATGCGTGCGCTGGGCGGAGCTAGCACGACGGCAACCCGGCCTCGGCGTTCTCGGACGTCAGCGGCTCCTTGACCCGGGCGTCGCCCTCATCGTGACGATCAGGCGAGACGGCACCCCTCGGTTGAGCCCGGTCGAGCCATGGGTCATGGACAAAGATCTCTGGCTGTCGATGCTGTGGGCGTCGCTGAAGGCTCGTGACCTGCGCCGCGACCCGCGCGTGCTGGTGCACGGCATCGTGACCAGCCGGGACGGAGGAGACGGCGAGTTCAAGGTGCGTGGTCTCGCGGTGGTCGAGGAGCGGACGGAGGTTCAGAGTCGCTACGCGGCCGACGTGGGCGAACACCTCGGCTGGAGACCCGAGCCGGGGCGCTTCCACCTGTTCAGGGTGGACGTCCACCACGTCGCGTTCATCAGGTACGACGACGAGACGGGCGACCAGTTCACGGCGCTATGGCCGCCCGCCCATGAGTTCGTGCGCCGGGGCACGTCGGCGACAAGTCTCGGAGATCCGACACCGTTGCGGGATCTGCTCGTCCCGGATACGACGTGACGAGGGCTCCACGAGGCGCAGCGGCGCCGCCGAACCCATGGGTCGGGGTGACCGCACCATCTCACGAAACACGCCGCGGGAGCGTTTGCCTGCTGTGACGTCAAGACCGTTCGAGGAGATCGTGGCGACGCACGGAGCCACCGTGCTGCGGGTCTGCCGTGCGGTGCTGGGTCCGGTCGACGCCGAGGACGCCTGGTCGGAGACGTTTCTCGCGGCGCTGCGGACCTATCCCGACCTTCGACCCGGAAGCAACGTCGAGGCCTGGCTCGTCACGATCGCCAAGAACAAGGCGATCGACCACCATCGGCGTCGTCAGCGTCTGCCCGTCCCCGTCGACGAGATCCGGGACCGACCGGTTGCAGCCCCCGTCGACATCGATGACGCCCAAGAGCTGTGGGCGGCACTCGAAGCGCTCCCACCCAAGCAACGCGAGGCCGTCGCCTACCACCACATCGCCGGGCTCCCGTACGTCGAGGTTGGCCGGATCCTCGGCAACAGCGAGGTGGCCGCCCGGCGCGCCGCGGCGGACGGGATCAAGAGGCTGCGAGCGACCTATCAGCGACCGAACCTCCAGAAGGAAATAAGATGAGCGCACTAGCTTCACCCGCGACATCCGTCACCGACCTGCTCGGTGCCCTCGACCCGGTCGACGACGAGACGACCAAGCGGTTGCACGCCAGGCTCGTCGCGGCCGCCCAGGCCGACGGCATCCTCGACGTCGCCTACCGCACCCTCGACACCCCCGTCGGCACTCTGCTGGTAGCCGCCACCGACGCGGGTCTGGTCCGGGTAGCCTTCGCGCGTCAGGACCACGATGCGGTCCTGGCCGCCCTCGCCGATCAGGTGAGCCCTCGCGTCCTGCTGGCTCCGGCGCGCCTCGAGAGAGTGGCCCGGGAGCTCGACGAGTACTTCGAAGGGCAGCGCACCGGGTTCGACGTGCGTCTCGACCTCCGGCTGGCTCGAGGCTTCCGACGTGAGGTCCTCCTCCGGCTCACCGACATCGGCTTCGGGGCTACCGCCAGCTATGCCGCGGTGGCCGTGGCGACCGGGCACCCGAAGGCGGCCCGCGCAGTGGGGACTGCCTGCCGGGTCAACCCGCTGCCGGTCGTCGTACCGTGCCATCGCGTCGTGCGCGCCGACGGCTCGGTGGGCGAGTACGCCGGCGGTGCGGCGGCCAAGCGGAGGCTGCTGGATCTCGAGGCCGCCAACGGACGCGACCGCAGGTGCTAGCTGGCGCGGACCGCGGTCACCCGTCCAAGGTGCCCATGAGATCCCATGTGTCAAAGACCTTCCCGTGCTGGTTGCGACGATAGGCATTCGACGAAGGACCCTAGGTCCTGCCTTCGCCGGACAGGATGCGAACCGACCGCGGGACTGCCACCCCCGGCCGTAGGTCGGGGGAGGGCAGCGGATCTCGGGCAACGAAGTGCAGGGGTACGACGCCGGCCCAGGCCTCACCCGCGACGTCGTCGGGCGGGTCCTCGGGCCATTCGTCCGACCCCTTCAGGGACCACTCCACGATCGGCATCGCGAGAACGAGTGTCGCCGCAAGCTCCTTGACTGAGGGCCGGCGCACCTCCTGCACCCTCCCCGGAAGCAGCGAGTCGGTGAGGGCGTCGAGCGCCTTGAGGGTGTCCTGGCCGGCGCTGACCGTCGTGAACGTGCCGAACAGCACGGCGCTGCGGTAGCGCATCGACGACTCGAACGCCGACCGAGCGACCACAAGCGCGTCGAGCGCCGTCACGGCCAGACTGGCGTCGGCACCGGCGGCGAGCAGTCGCATCCACCGGGACCCGGTCGACCCGTGGATGAGCACCCGGTCCCCGTCCCTCGCGATCCCGGTCGGCACCACCACCGGGTGGCCGTCGGCGACCAGACCGATGTGGCAGACCCGCGACTCGTCGAGCAGCGCATCGAGGCTGCGGCGATCATCGGACGCCTTCTCGGTAAGTCGGGTCAGCGCGGTTCTGGGCATCGCCCCAGCCTAGATCCACGCGAGGCTAGAACATACGTTCGACTCACGCTATCCTGAGGGGCATGCCACCGCACTTCCAGAGCTCCCTGCTCGACCTGCCGGCAGCCGGACACGCAGTCCTCGGCGACCTCCGCGCGGGTCTGAGCCGGACGCCGCTCAGCCACGGCGCCTGGGTCGACGTATACCCAGGCTGGGTGAGTGGCTCGGACGACCTCTTCCTGCGGTTGGTGGAGAAGGTTCCTTGGCATGCCGAGCGGCGCCAGATGTACGAGCGGGTCGTCGACGTGCCGCGGCTCCTCAGCTGGTACGGCGAAGATGCCGCGCTGCCCGATCCGCTGCTCACGAAGGCGCGGGACGCCCTGAGCGTGCACTACCTCGACGAGCTGGGCGAGGAGTTCTGCACCGCCGGGCTGTGTTACTACCGCGACGGCAACGACAGCGTCGCCTGGCACGGCGACACAATCGGCCGCAGCCGCTGGCAGGACACCATGGTGGGCATCGTGTCGCTCGGCGCCGCTCGGAGGCTCTCGCTGCGCCCCCGCCGCGGCGGCGGCGAGACACTCGGGTTCAACCTCGGTCACGGTGACCTGATCGTCATGGGCGGCTCCTGCCAGCGCACGTGGGAGCACGCGATCCTCAAGACCGCTCGGCCCGTCGGCCCGCGGGTCAGCGTCCAGTTCCGTCCGGCCGGGGTCCGCTGACCGGCGCGTTCATCCGCGTCAGCCGCTTACCGAGGTGCACCGCCTGCTCGTAGGCCGCGAAGAAGCCGAACTTCGGTACGTCGTCGTACCCGGCCGACCGGTAGAGGGCGATGGCGTCTCGCTGTGCAGGGCCGGTGGACAGCACGACGGCGTCGGCGCCGGCCTCGTGGGCGGTCACCTCGAGGTGGCCGAGCAACCTGCGCGCACACCCCTGGCCACGCGCACTCGTCGCGACGTACATGCGCTTGATCTCCACCGGACGAAGCGCGCCGATCCCCGGCAGGGCTTCGATCCAGCGCCACCCGCCCATCGCGACAGCGGCGTCATCCAGGTAGCCGGCGAAGAAGCGGCCGGCGGGTGGGGTGAACTCCTGCGGGTCCACGGGAGACGGGTCGGGGGCGTCGTACAGCGTCCGGTAGTAGGCCTGGAGCTCGCCGATCATCGCGCTCGTGGCCGGCAGGTCGTAAGGGACCGCGCGGATCAGAAGGGGGCGTGGGGGCATGGCAGCCCGACGATATCCTCGGCGTGACGTGCCCGCCTAGAGTTCGGTGATGGTAGCCAAGGGAGGGCCGTCGCCGAAACCCTGGCGGGCCAAGCGAGTTCCGCCGTCCTTGCCGGCCTCGCTGTCCGTTGCGGAGCTTCCGCGCGACGAGATCTCGGAGGAGGTCGCACTGTCGGGGCTGCGTTTCGCCGGCCTCGACCTCGCATCGCGTCGGGCCAGGCTCATCGACATCGACGGCTGCCTGTTCGAGACGACAAGCCTGGCAGGTGGTGAGCTCGAGAGGGCATCGGTCCTCGACTCGGTCTTCGTGGGCTGCGATCTCGCGAATTTGAGGATCACCCACTCGTCGCTCGCCAGGGTCTCGCTGACCGGGTGCCGGGCGACCGGGCTCGTGGTCACGGGGTCCACGCTCCGGCAGGTGACGATGCGTGACTGTACGGCGGACCTCAGCGTCTTCAGGTTCGCCACCCTCACGCACGTGGATCTGGTGGACTGCCGGCTGCAGGGCGCAGACTTCGTCTCGGCGGACCTCACGGGTGCCGTGTTCCGGCGGTGTGATCTCACCCGAGCCGAGCTTTCTCAGGCGAAGGCACGCGGGGCGGTGTTCGTGGACTGCACCTGGGACGGGGTGCGCGGTGTCTCGAGCCTCGCCGGCGCGACGATCGTGCACGGGTCACCACTCGATGCGCATGCGTTCATGGTGGCAACGACCACCAGCCTCGGCATCCGGCTGGGCGATCCGGCCGACTACCAGGAAGGCGGCTGAGCCTCAGCTGGCCCAGGTGGGGCGCAGCGGGAAGGCGGCCTCGCCGCTCGGCGAGACCCGCACGCCGAGCACCTGGTGGAGCTGGATCTCGTTGCGCTCGAACGCCAGCCGCGACCCCGCCATGTAGAGACCCCAGACGCGCGCCGTCGACTCGCCGACCTCCGCGACACAGGCCTTCCAGTTGTCGCGCAGGTTCGCGCACCACTGGGCGAGCGTCAGGGCGTAGTGCTCACGCAGGTTCTCCTCGTGACGCACCTCGATGCCGGCATCCTGGGCGGCGGAGATGATCTTCCCGGACCCGGTGAGCTCGCCGTCCGGGAACACGTAGCGGTCGATGAACGCCCCGGTCTTGATCTGCCCGTCGTTCGACGGCCTGGTGATGCAGTGGTTGAGGAGCCGACCGCCATCGTGGAGCTTGTCGCGCAGGTAGCCGAAGTACGCCGGGTAGTTGTGCACGCCGACGTGCTCCAGCAGACCGATGGAGCTCACGGCGTCGTAGCCGGCCCCGGGCGAGTCGCGGTAGTCGGAGTGCAGGATCGTGATCCGGTCGGACAGCCCCTCCCTTTGCACCGCGTCCTTCGCCCACGAGGCCTGTTCCCGGGACAGGGTCACCCCGACCGCGTGGACGCCGTAGTGCTTGGCCGCGTGCAGCGACATCCCGCCCCAGCCGCATCCGACGTCGAGCAGCCGCATGCCTCGGGTCAGCCCAAGCTTGCGTGCGACCAGGTCGAACTTCTCCTCCTGGGCCTCCTCGAGGCTGGCGTCCGGCTTGGGAAACACCGCGCACGTGTAGGCCATCGATGGCCCGAGGACCATCCGGTAGAACTCGTTCGAGACGTCGTAGTGACGGTGGATCGAATCGGCATCACGGCGCCGGGAGTGCCGCAGCCCCTCCGCCGTACGACGCCACCGCGGTAGCGTCTCCTGCGCCGGGGGCGTGGGCGGCACCAGGTTTCGCAACCCCATCGCCTTGACCATCGAGGCGATCTCTGTGGGCGACGGCCGGCGCAGCCGCCAGCTGCCGAGCGCCTTGAACGCGTCGTAGGGGTCACCCGGATGAGCGCCGTCCACGTCGAGGTCGCCGGCCACATAGGCGCGGCCCAGCCCGAGGTCACCAGGGGCTGTGGCGACGTACCGCAGCCCACGCTCGGTCTTGAGCCGCAGCGTGTATGCCGCGTCCGTCGGTCCGAAGCCGCTGCCGTCGTACGCCTCGAAGCGCATGGGAGGCGAGTCCTCGACCATCAGCTCGATAATCTCAGCGATCTTCACAGATGTCTCACCACCTTCTCGAAGAACCCGGTCAGTCGATGGCCGGGGTCGTACTCGTCCTTGACCGCGTCGTAGGCCTTGCCCCCGTAGGTCGCCTCGAACGTCTCTCGGTCGTAGAACACGTCGGAGTACAGCGACTTGTGCCCGTCGTGATCGGCAACAGCGCGCTCGACCATCCGGTTGACGTCGCCGTCGGCCCGACCCAGCTCGATCGCCACCGTGCCCCAGAATCCCACGTTGACGTAGAGCTGGCCCGGGACGAGGGGGTAGAGCGGCCATTCCCGGGCGCGCGTCCCATGCCGAAGCGCGATCGGGCACAGCCAGACCGGCCTCATCCCTACGTTGTCGTCGAACCAATGGAGAAACTCCGCGACCCGCTCGACCGGGATCTCCACGTCCTGGATGACCCGCTCGACCTCGGGCCGGCCGCGCATGTGCTGCAGCCGCGCATAGAAACCGAAGCGGTTCTCGAACCCGACCAGCCGGTGGTAGACGTCACTGCGTCGCAGGCGTCTCGGCCAGGCCTGTCGCATGAGTCGGTGCTGTGCGCCGAACGTCGCGGAGCACCAGAACCAGTCGGTGTCCCACCGCCACAGGTAGTCGTGCACGGTGAGCACGTCACGGGACCGCTCCCGGATCGAGCGATAGTAGATCTCCTGGCCGGTGTAGTCGCTTGTCGTGAGCAGTCCGGAGTCGGGGAGGTTGGCTGTCCACCGCCCGAGAGTCAGGTAGGCCTCAGCCGGCTCGAAGACGACGCCGTCCACGAAGTCGACAGCCTCCCCGTCCCACGCCGAGTCGCGGCACACGGTCTCGATGGCGTCGGCGAGCGCCTTCAGGTCCTCGAAACGGATGTGACGAAGCGCGACGTACGGTGACACCCGCTCGAGCTCGATGCGCAGCCGGACCGCGTACCCGAGGCTGCCGAACGAGTTCGGGAACGCGGCGAACAGGTCGGCGTGCGGCCCCTCCGGCGCGCACGTGACGATCGTCCCGTCGCCGGTGAGGATGTCCATCTCCAGCACGGACTCGTGCGGAAGCCCGTTGCGGTACGAGGAGGACTCGATGCCCAGTCCGCTGACCGCGCCGCCGAGCGTGATGGTCTTCAGCTGGGGCACGACGAGTGGCATCAGGCCATGCGGCAGGGCGGCTGCCACCAGATGCTCGTAGGTGCACATGCCCTGCACGTCGGCGGTGCGGGCGACCGGGTCCACGTCGACGACCCCGTCGAGCCCGGCTACGTCGAGACCGACGCTCGGTGCCGAGGCGCGGCGGCGGAACAGATTGGAGGTCCGCTTGGCTAATCGGACCGGCTGGTCGTCGGGGATCGCGGCGTACGACTCGCGAAGCCTCTCCACCGCCGCGGCATGCTGACGTACCCTGTCAGGTCCCACCATTGTCGAAACTGTAGTGCCTCTCATCAGGAGTCGACCGCTCTTCACCTCCGGTATCGGGTTGGAGAAACCCGCCGACCACTACCCCTACGCCACCAGCCTGTCCCGACATCAGGACAACGAACACACCTTGCCGTACGTCCCGATGAACCGAGGCGGACCACAGACAGGCAACCGCACC
>JBBJMF010000112.1:0-8322 GCA_037719575.1 Nocardioidaceae bacterium | reverse complement strand
CGGGCGGGCACGCACCTTCGCTTGTTCGCATCGCGGGTCTGGGTCTGGTTCTGGCACTGCGCGTGGACGATCTTCGCGAGGTCCGGACGCCTGCCGTAGCGGTGGATCAGCGTGAACTGCTGCGAGCCGTACACCGGCCCAAGCCGGAAGCACCGCGGGCAGCGCACCCAACCTGGGAACGGAGTCACCGGGACCCCGACACGCGTCCACGGGTCGTCCGACGCCCGCGGGTCCCAGGGGGCACTGCGGAGTGTGCGCACCGAGTCGCCGACCACCCGGCGTACCTCGTGCAGCAGCCGGGGCTCCACGATGACGTCCTGCCGCTCGGCGCTCCACGCGTCGAGCCCGCGGACGACGACGCTGATCGCGGGCAGGTCAACGACCGCACCCACCCCGGAGGTCGAGACCAGGTGGCTTGGCCGGAGCTGGCCGATCCGCGTCGGATCGGTACGGCGTTCCACCCGTGAGTCCGCCATCGTCAGTCCCCATTCACGACGTAGGACCAGTCCGGTGCGTCGGCGATGCTCGAGTCCGTGGGCTGCAGCTGGAGCAACACCTCGTTCTCGACCTCGCGCATGCTTCGCGGCGCTGTCCACAGATCCCACGAACCCTCACCGGGTGTACTGAGCAACCCGGCGATGTCGGCGGCCTCCTCGTATCCGAGACGGCCGCTCGGCAGCGTCGCCCGCCGGTGGCTCCATCGATCGAGCCGATGCTGCACCTGCTTGCGGACCAGGTCGACGTGGTCCTGGTCATGGGTCACTCGGGCGGCTCGACTCGTGATGAGCGCGAGCAGATCCGACGCGACCTGCCCGGCGAGGGGCACGTCGTGAGCAGCAGGGTTGGGCAAGTTCGCGGTCGAGCGGTGCCGCACCGCGGCAACCATGACGGCCGAGAGGCCCCGGTCGAGCGCGCGGTCGCTGAACGGTGTGGTCGTGACCCCCTCGACCCGCAGACCGAAGGTCGCGTGGTTGTAGCCGAAGCGCTCGTAATGGCCGAGGTCGCGCGGCCTGCTCCACTGGAAGATGGTGAGGATGAGGCCGGGCTTGCCGCGGGCCCGGCCCACGCGCGACGTCGCCTGGATGTACTCGGCGGTGTTCTTCGGCTGCCCGGTCACCACCATCAGCCCGAGCCGGGGAACGTCCACGCCGACCTGCAGCATGCTGGTGGCGAGGAGCACGTCGATCGGGGGGACCCGGCCGGCGAGGCCCTCCCGGGCCGCCGGGTCTGTGCGGAACCGCTGCAACGCGGCGGTCGTGTCGGTCTCAGTGTCGAAGGGCCGTTCGAGCTCGGCGAGGGTCGCCGCGATCCGCGCACTGGGCATCCGGCTGGTCAGCTCGCTGACGTTGGGCCGGCGCCTGCGGGTGCGGACCTTCTGACTGCTCAACCGGTCGGCCACGTCGTCGTCCACAAGCCGGCGCATCCCCGCCAGCTCCCGGGTGGAGGTGAAGTAGTCCACCAGGCTCATGTAGGGGTCGGCTTCCTTGCCGTAGCGGTCGAACAGCAGCTGAGCGTGCTCCATGATCGCAGCGACGACGCGGATCTCGACGGACTTCAACGTCTCACCGGGTGCGCAGATGCCCCGGTACCGCCGCCCCGGCGTGCTCGCCGACGACGTCATGGTGGTGGAGAAGTACGTCTCACCGGCGTCGAGCACCTGCGGCGGGAACACCGTCAGGTCCCGGGCGAAGACCTGTTCGACCTGGTCCGCCGCGCGGCGGACCGTCGCGGTCGACGCGACCAGGGCGGGCCGGATCGGACCGGCGGTACCCGGGCGGCTGCACATGGCATCGATCGCGGTCTCGTAGAGCCCGACCATCGACCCGAGCGCGTCGCTGATGAGGTGCAGCTCGTCCTGGATGATCAGATCCGGGGGTCGCAGCCGCATGGCGGGTTGGAGCTGGGTTGCGGCGTTGCCGTTCACCGCGGGGTGGCGGGTGCGGCAGAACGGCAGGAACTCGGGGTTGTGCCAACCGTGCCGCTCGCACCGGGCGTCGACCTGACCGAACAGCGTGGCGGTGGCGGCGCGCCACGGTAGCTGGGCGAACTTGTCCACCGTGCTGATCACCAGGGCTGGGGTGAGCCGGTAGAGCTCCTCGTCTACCGTGACCACCGGAATGCCTTCCTGCGGCGCCTGCCGGTGGCCGAACGGGCAGTCGCCGTCCGGGTCGGGACAGTGCAGCAGGATCCGCCGCCGGAGGTCGTCGCTGGTGAGGTCGCGGCTCGCGGAGAGTGTAAACCCGCACCACGGGCAGGCGACGAGCTGCAGGATCCCGCCGACGCCCGCCTCGTAGCCGCGGCGGTCGCCGACCTCCTGCTTGGCGTTCTCATAGGTGTTGGGGGTGACCGACACCCCGACCCACAGCCCGAGCCGGAAGGGGGTCACTCCCCAGCGGCCGTCACCACCGGCGATGCGCTCGCGGCGCAACCACTCGCAGGCGCAGATCAGGGCCGCGGCGCGCTGGAACTGCTGGGCGGTGAGCAGGCGCAGGGTGTAGCGCATCAGGACTGCGACCCCGTCGCTGCCGTCGCGGGCGTCGTCGCCCTGCCCGACCACGCCTTGCAACCGGCGGATGGCGAGGGTGAAGGCGGTCAGCCCGAGGTAGGCCTCGGTCTTGCCGCCGCCCGTGGGGAAGAAGAGCAGCTGGACGCGCGCGTCGTCACCGATTCGATGGGCGTCGCGATGCGCGGGATCGGCGAGCCCTGGAAGGCAGAGCAGGACGAAGGCCAGCTGGAACGGCCGCCAGCTGCGCTGCTCGGGGACGTCGTAGCGGCGGAGCAACCCGTCGAGGTCGGCGTCGGCGTCGGCGATTCGGGCTCGCACGACCTCGCTGCGAACACGCTGCAGGGCCATGGCCTGGTTGGCGAAGCGGAACGCCTCCCGCGCGATACCGCTGTCGTGCAGCAGGTCGACCGCGCGCTCGAGTCGGTCGGCGACCTCGCGCGCCACCCGAATCGCCTCGGCCCCGGCGCGCCCGTATGCCGCGAGCTCCGGGTCAGCCCGCAGTCGATCGTCCTGCTCGCCGAGCCAAGTGCGATAGCCGATGACGAGTGGGCGCAGCGCCCGGACTAGGTCGTCACGGGCCAGCTCCGGGCTGCCCAGGCGCGCCATGTCGAGCACGAGACCCGGCATCCGCGCCGGGTCGCCAGGCACCACGGGTGGCACCTCGGCGGACGGGAAGGAGGTCGTCGTCAGCCGCCACGCCCTGGTCTCCTCCGGCCGGACATCTGCGTCGACGGCGCACTGGCGACCGTGGGCGTACTCGCGGATGTGGCGGAACTGCATCGCCAGGGCGTGGCGCTCGTCGTCGGGATCGTCGTGCGGCACGACGAGTTCGGGGTCATTGTGTCCCAGGAACACTGCAGCCGTGCCGTCCAATGCGGTGACCTGGAGTGACACCTGGAAGAGCCGCGCGGTGTCGGGCGTGCCCGACGGCGGCGGTTGGTCGTTGACCAGCGCGACGTCCACGATTCGCCGCTGGCCGCGGTGGCGGACCTTGGCCCGCAACACGATCTGCTCGTGCGCGGGATCGGGGACGTAGGGCTCGTCGGAGACGGCGTCCAGCCCGATCTCGACCTCGCCCCCGGCCGGTATCCGCTTCCAGACCCGGGCCGCACGCCCGGTCGGGGTTTCGTGCTGCTCGGATACCGTGCTCTCGTACCGGCCCCAGCTCGCTCGCACCACTATGGCGTGCACGTCATCGGGCACCTGGAAGGACAGGCCCAACGATGACGCGGCGCGGCCACCGGCCCGGACTGTGGCCTCCGGCTCGACCTCGGTGTCGCCGCTGTCGTCGGTGCTCAGGGTCTCCCGGTCCACGAGCTCCGGATCTCGGGCGATGTCGGTTCCGTCCTCGTCGTCCGGACGGGGCACCGGCGGGGGCCGGCGGGGCACGAGACGACCCAGCAGGTAACGCTCCGACGGCGGGACCCGTGGCGGTAGCTCCTCTTCCGGCCCGTCCCACGGACCGAGCAGGTCGCGCACGAGCAGCGCCTCCAGCTCGTCACGCACCTGAACCGAGGTGGCGGGATCGGCCACTTGCTGCCCCCTGTAATGGTGTTCCGGCCAGTCGGAGGGAGGGTACGGGGGACCACCGACAACCTCGGCTCCCGGCGTCGCGCTCGGTCAGCGCAGCGGGAGGTAGCGAACCTGACCTTCCCACTCACCGTCGATGCTGCATTCGACCAGCAGCAGGATCTCCTGGATCGCCACGGCCAGCGGGAGGCCGGTTCCGATCTCGAAGACGCCGGGCATCGACCAGCCCGCCTCCACCCTCTCGTAGGCAAAGCGTGCCATCGTCGCCACGTCGTGGGTCAGCAGCACCCGATTCTCGCCCGCCGCCCACTCCAGCACCGTAGGGTCGTCGGCACCCCGCAACCCGGCGTCCTGGACCCGCAGGATGTCGAGCTGCCGACGGAGCCGCTGGACGCCTCGGACGAGCTTGTTGTTGAAGTTCTCGTCGGCGGCCAGCGGCAGCATCCCCGCTGCCCTCAGCCGTTGCGCCGGGCGAGCAGGCGCTCTCTGATGCCGACGGGATCGAAACGAGCTTCGTTGTCCGCGCGGGCCTCCGCCGCCATGCGTTCGCGCGCACGGAGATACTCATCGACCTCGCTTCGGTGACGCAGGTAGTACGTGATCACCGCATAGACGTCCACGAGGTCCACCGACGGGTACTGCTGTGCGATCTCCTCGGCCGTGGCGCCGGTGTAGAAGGCGGCCACCACAGTGTCCAGCGTGACCCGGGACGAACCAACCCGGACAATCCCGTGCGGGTCCGTCAACAGCGGCACAGGTTCGGGCGCAACGTCGAGAGTCATGGCCACCACCTCCAGCCTCAGGGTACTGGCCCGTCCGGTCGTCGGGTCAGTTCGTCGAGCGGCCGTCCCGCACCCGCTTGGCCTCGGTCCACAGCTCCTTCAGGTCGGCGAGCCCGTCGGGGCGGTGCATCAGCTCACCTGGCTGCGCGTGGGCGTCGATTCGCTGGTGCAGCCGTTCGTGCAGGCTGGCGACCGCGTGCCCTCGATCGATCTTCCCCTGATCGACGTCCACGAGCTTTCCCGGCTTGACCTGCCAGTCGAGGCGTGCGACGGCACCACAGAGAACCTTCTGCTCGACGAACGACTCACACCATGCGCGGAGCAGGCCCAGGCCGTGCACCACGAGCTCGTGCTGGGCGGTGAGGTCGGATTCCCGCTCGGCGTCGACGATGAGCGAGCCGATGCGCGCCTCCAACCCCTCGACGCTGCCCAGCACGCTCGTGCTCAGCCGCGCGGTGGCGCCGAGGCGACCACCGGTGCGTACGAGGGTCCATGCCCGGTCCGGGCCCGTGCCGTCCCTCTTGTACGTGACGTCCTTGAGCAACGCGGCCGCCAGCCACAGGCTGTGGGTGAGGACGACGACCTGGCGATCCTGCCTCACAAGATCGCGGACATACTCGACGACGTTCTCGAGTCGACGGTAGTCGAGACTGCTGACCGGGTCGTCGATGACAACCGGGTGCCGCGTATCGGCTCGGGTGTCGAGCTCGGCGGCGAAGTCGGCGAGGGCGAGAGCCCGCTGCTCGCCCTCGCTGAACAACGCGTCGGCCGAGGTCTTGCCGACGATGTGCCGACGCCGCGCCTGACCACCCTTCGCGGCGTGGCGCGCAGTGAGCAGGTCGATGTGCGGCACCTTGAACCGCTCAAGCCGGGCCCCCAGCGTCTGACCGTAGACGGATTCCAGCGCGAACTCCGTATGCCGCTTGAGGGCGGTGTTGATCCGCTGTTTCGTGCCTTGGGGTCGGGCGGCCGCGGCGAGGCGTTCGCGATGGCGGAGCCGGTCGCGGAGATCGCCGACAGCCTGCGGGTTCCCCGACAGCGCCTCGGCTCGTCGGGCGACGGTGAGTTCGTGGCGTAGTGCCGCTCGACGGCCCTCGGCGTCCGCGAGAAGCGCCGTGGACGCCTGCCACTGCGTGCGGGCGTTCTCCAGTCGCTCTCGCGAAGACGTCGCGACCTGGCTGATCCGACGCACAGCCGTGCCGAGCTGGTCGGGATCGCGAGCGCCAAGGGCCTCGACGAGATCGGCGGCGAGTCCGCCGGCAGGCGAGGCAGCTCCGTCGGTTGCACCGCGGTGGGCGAGGACCGCATCACGGACCTTCTCGGCCGCGTTGTCTGCGGCCTGCGCCACGGCAGCACGCTGGTCGGCGAGCAGGGCGTCGTAACCGACGACCAGATCGGCGTGCCGGCCCGCGATGTCGCTGTCGCAGAGTACGCAGCGCTGAGGTGAGGTCTCGAACAGCGGCAGTGCCAGTCGCACGAATGCGAGCCACGTCGTCGGGTCCACGCCCTGCGGGGGTCCGGATCCGCCGAGGTCCGGCGTCGAGGAGGCCGCGACCGACAGCCGGCGCGCGAGCTCCGGCAGATCGAGACCGTCGAGCGCAGCGACCAGGGTGGTATCCGCGCGAGCGAGCCTTCCCTCCCGCTCGACGTCAGCCCGGCGCCACGCCAGGGCCTCGTCGCCCAGGTCGGCCAGCGCCTGCTGGACTGCCGCCGCGGTACGCGGCGCTGCCTCCGCCAGCCAACCGTCCATCGTGCCGACGGCCGTGGCCGGCTCATCGAGCGCACAGAGGTCATCGTCGGTCAGGGCGGCGCGCAGATCGGCGGGGACGGCAAGGGGCTCGACCGCGATCCGCAGGGCGTCGATAGCGACACGCAGGTCCTCCAGTGCGAGCACCGAGCGGGGACGCACCTGATACTCGGTGCCCTCGATGCGGGTGTCGACGCTGTCGAAGACCTCGATGTGGAACGGCGGCGTGGTCGCACCGGCTTGCCAGTGATGCTCGGTCACGCTGCCGTCCCGCTGGGCGGCCAGGGTCGCCGTGGCTGGCACTCCGGTGAACGTGTTGTGCGGCGGGCGCTGCGCCGACGGACGTCCGGAGACGGCCCGCAGGATTCGCGCCAGGCTCGACTTGCCGGTGCCGTTCTCGCCGTAGATCAGCGTGAGCCGGTGGCCGAACTCGATCTTCGTGCCGTCAGCGAGGCCATAGCAGCCCGGACCGAGTCTCAGCTCGGTCAGCCGGACCGGCGATGCTGTGTCCAGATCCGGAATCTCCGGTAGCTCCGGCGCCGGGTCGGCGTCGACGATGTGGCGGCGCACCGCGTCCGGGTTGAGTGGCTGGCCGACGACGATGCCATGCAGCATCCACCTGACCCACTCCGGCAGGCCGCTCGTGACGTCGCCCAACGGGTGCTCGACAGTCACCTCCGCTCCCGGTCGTAGCGGCAGTGGTTCTCCTCCAGCAGCAGGTCAAGCAGTTCAAAGCGAGCGCGCGGGCTGAGGGTCCAGCGGGTGCCGATCTTGGTGGGGTGGTGGCCGATCTCCGGGTCGAGGTCCCAGCCGTATGCGGCGAGCACGGCGTGGTCGATCGCGGTGTGGATCTCGCGGAGGCTCACCACGGCGGGGTCGCGGTCGGCCGGGTTGTGCACGTGGTGCTGGTAGGTGGTGGTGAGGCCCCAGCCGCGGCCGAGCATCAGCTCGCGGCGCTCGGCGTCGAGCCGCTTGCCCAGCTCCGCCAGCTCCGGGGTGTTCTCCGGGCGGGGCAGGGTGCGAAACACGTCGTTCGGCGCGTAGCGGATGTCGGTGCGCATCGTCGAGGTGTAGCGGATGACCCAGGTGGCGTGGATGTTCGATGACAGCACCGCGAGGTCGGCGAACCCATCCAGTGTGAAGACGACAGTGGCCTCGGAGAGGACTGGCCCCGTCGGCACCCGCACCGGCAGCACCGCGTTACTCACCCGCGACAGCGCGAGCACGTGGTCGAGGTCGGCGATGGCTGCATAGAGTTCACCACGCGACCGCGTGTATAGCCACCAGTTGTCGCGTGTGCGCTGTTCCTTGAGCTTGTCCCGCTTCGGCTTCACCAGCCGCCGCACGATGTCGATCAGGTCCGGGTACTGCCCGGCCCGCTCCAGCGACCAGTCGCGGAAGTTGACGATCCATCGGCTGGCCGAGCAGTCCGGCCGCTGGTTGAGGTCCTTGCCGATGACGTAGGGCGCCAGGGCCTCGGCGTTGTGCGGGTCGCGGTGGATCAGCTCGGCCGCCCGGTCGGGCGTCATGGCGAAACCGGTGTAGAGGACGTACGAGCCAATGAACGCAATGTCCTCGTTCTCCCGGAGCGGCCGCGGTCGGCCCCGGACCCGGCCCACCGGCTCCAGGTCCGGCCCGATCTCCGGTACCGGCTCGCCGTCCAGCACGAGCTCGCCGCCCGCAGCGACCGGCGCGCGGCTCGCCCAGACCTCGACGATCTCCAGGTTGGCCCGGCCCGGCCACTGGTGGCTCGACCG
>JBBJMF010000111.1:0-8377 GCA_037719575.1 Nocardioidaceae bacterium | reverse complement strand
CTCATACTTTGCGGAGCCTCCGCCTTTGTGGTCGGGGCCTTCGTGCTTCGAGACACTGACGATGAGTACTCGTGGTCGCATCGCGACCGATCGACCTCGAGAGCCGTGGCGTGACCGCAGTCCGGTGCCAGGTGTGGCATCAGTCGTGCGGGGTGAACTCCGGGGCGCCCAGGTCGGTGAGGAACTCGGTGGCCCAGGATGAGATGTCGTGCTCGTGGACCTGTCTTCGCATCGCCCGCATCCGGCGCGTCAGGTCCCTCGGCTCGGCGCGGATCGCGCTGAGCATTGCCCGCTTGAGGCCGTCGATGTCGTGCGGGTTGACGAGGAACGCCTGTTTGAGATCGTCAGACGCCCCGGCGAACTCCGACAGCACGAGTGCGCCGTTGCTGCGGACCCGGCAGGTCACGTACTCCTTGGCGACGAGGTTCATCCCGTCGGCGAAGGGGGTGACCGCCATGACGTCGGCGGCGCGGTAGAGCGCCGCCATCTCCTCGCGCGGGAAGGACGCATGCAGGTAGTGGACTGCCGGGTGACCGATCGAGCCAAGGTCACCGTTGATCCGCCCGACCCATCGCTCGATGTCGTCGCGCACCTCGCGGTACTGCTGGACCCGCTCCCTGCTCGGCGAGGCCACCTGGACGAAGACGGACTCCTCGACGCTCGTGTGCCCGTCGACGATCAGCTCCCCGAAGGCTCGTAGCCGTTGCCGGATGCCTTTGGTGTAGTCGAGCCTGTCGACCCCGAGGAACACGAAACGCGGGTCGCCGAGCTCTGATCTGATCTCGGCCGCCCGCCGCTCCACCGCGGGTGTCCGCGCCAGCGCCTCGAGGCTCTTGACGTCGAGCGAGATCGGGTAGCTACGGGCCCTCACCTGCCGGCCGTCCCCGAGCACGATGCGGTCACGATGGGTCTTGTGCCCGAGTCGCTGGCGCACGAGCCTCGCGAAGTTCGACGCGCCGCCCGGTCGCTGGAACCCCACCAGGTCCGCGCCCAGCAGTCCCTCCAGGATCCGGTCCCGCCACGGCAGCTGGCGGAACAGCTCGCTCGGCGGGAACGGGATGTGCAGGAAGAACCCGATCCTGACGTCTGGTCGAAGCGCGCGCAGCATCGCCGGCACGAGCTGGAGCTGGTAGTCCTGCACCCAGACGACGCCCCGCTCGCCGACCGACTCGGCGGCTGCCTCGGCGAACCGTCTGTTGACGCGCCGGTAGGCGTCCCACCACGCCCGGTGGAACTCGGGCTTGGCCACCAGGTCGTGGTAGAGCGGCCAGAGCGTCCCGTTGGACATGCCCTCGTAGTAGTGCTGGAACTCCTCGTCGTCCAGGTTGACGGGTCTGAGGATGAGCCCGTCGGTCTCGAACACCTCGTCATTGTCGAGGTGCGAGCCCGGCCAGCCGACCCATACACCTCGCTGCTCGCGAAGCACCGGCTCCATCGCGGTGACCAGGCCGCCGGGCGACGTACGCCATCTCGGCGGGTCACCGGTGGCACTGGGAATCCGGTCGACCGGCAGCCGGTTCGCCACGACCACGAACGGGCTCTGCAAGGTGGCGGGCATCGTCTCAGCCTAATGGCCCGGCGTCGACCTACTGAAGGCGCACGATCCGGCCGGTGACACACCAGCCGGGCAAATGACATCGATGTTGTTTGTCACCTAGGATGATCGCGAGGTGGGGCGATCCGAGATCCCTGCCCCGCCCGCCGACCAGGAGAGCCGACCGATGGACGCCGCGAACGTCGTAATGCCGGGTGACCCAGCCCGGGGCGCGAGCGAGCTGTCGGACCGAGACCAGCGGATCCTAGGGTTCGAACGGCTGTGGTGGAAGTATGCCGGGGCCAAGGAGCAGGCGGTCCGCGAGCAGTTCGACATGTCCGCGACGCGCTACTACCAGGTGCTCAACGCGCTGATCGACAAGCCGGCTGCCCTCGCGTTCGACCCGCTGCTCGTCAAGCGGCTGCGCCGGCTGCGCGCCGCCCGCCAGCGGCAGCGCTCTGCCAGGCGGCTGGGGATCGAGGTCTGACGTGGCCCTGCCGTCTGCTGTCACTATCGGCAGTCTGGCGTTCGTGCTGGCTGCGGGGGCGGGTTACGCCGTGATCTCGGCCGCGTCCGCCGACACCGTCGAGCCGCCGGGGTCGCACCCGGTCTCGCGACCCACCGACTCTGCTCCGTCGAAGCCGATCTCGATCCCGCGGCACAGCGCGACGACCCGGAGCCACCGCCCGGCCGACGTGGTGCCGCACGTGCTCGTCGTCCTCTTCAACAACACCGGGGTCGTCGGGCTCGCGGAGCAGAAGGCGGCCATCCTGCAAGATGCCGGCTGGAACGTATCGGCCACGGACAACTGGTACGGCAACATCCCAGCCGACACGGTCTACTACCCGCCGGCCTTGCACGCCGAGGCGGTGAAGCTCGCGAGGGTCCTCCACATCGCGCGCCTGCACCCGGCGGTGGCACCGATGCAGTTCGACCGCCTGACGGTCATCATGGCCACCAGCTGAGCCGTGAGCCGTCCTGGTTGACTGGTCCGATGTCCGAGCTCGTCCCGCAGACCTCGCGCGGTCGTGACGGCCTCGCTGCGTTGCTCGCGGATCCGAGGCGGTCACTGATGGCCTTCGACTACGACGGCACGCTCTCGCCGATCGTCGACGACCCAGCGACCGCCGCGCCCCAACCCGGCATTGTGGCGGCGCTCGCAGACGTGGCGCGCGCCGTCGGGCAGGTGGCGATCATCACCGGGCGCCCTGCCGCGACCGCGGTGTCACTCGGCGGTCTGGACCAGGTGCCGGGCCTGGACCGGTTGGTGGTGCTCGGTCAGTACGGCCTCGAGCGATGGGACGCGTCGAGCGGACAGCTCCATACGGTGGCGCCGAGCCCGGGTCTCGAGGTGGTCCGGCGCGAGGTGGCCGGCCTGATTGCGTCGGCCGGTGTCCCGGACGCAGTCCTCGAGGACAAGGGGCTCGCACTCGCGGTGCATGTCCGGCGCTCGGACGCGCCGGAGGCGGCGTACGAGAAGCTCGAGGCGCCGCTGCTCGCGCTCGCCGAGCGCGCTGGGCTCGCTGCCGAACGTGGACGGCTGGTCGTCGAGCTGCGACCTCGAGGGATGGACAAGGGGAAGGCGTTGCTCGGCCTGGCCGCCGAGGTGGACGCCGCGTCGTTGGTGTTCACCGGCGACGATCTCGGCGACCTCGCGGCGTTCGATGCCGTCGACGGATGGCGGGATCGAGGTGGCACCGGGCTGCTGGTGTGCTCGGGGTCCGTCGAGGTGGCCGAGCTGGCGGCTCGCGCCGACCTGGTTGTGGATGGCCCGCGCGGCGTCCTCCACATGGTCCAGTCCCTGGTTGCGCTGCTCACCAGTGACTAATTGACCTCGCGTCACCCGTTTTCGACCAGGCGGGAGTGCGGTCGTGCGTGTGGTTGCGTCACATGCGGCAGTGATGCGGGATGGTCGAGTACGCAGCCGGGCTGCGGTCCGGCCATGGTCGCGGTCGCATGCCGGCTCGATGGGAGGGGCGCAGTGCGCCGAGGGCTGCGGTCTCGCGTGGTGCCGTCAAGGCGGCAGTGACGAAATCGCTCGTCTGACGGCTTTCGACCCTGCCGACTGTCACACCCGCACCACGTTCCCCGACAGTCACAGAAGAAATGCCAGGCCAAGGTGACCAGCGACGGACGAAAACCGCAGCCGACGAACCCGGTCTCACCATGCGGCGAGACGAGTCGGCCATCGGCGTCGGAGCCTAACCTGGGAGGTAGCTCATCAAGAGGGGCAGAGGGACCGGCCCGACGACGCCCCGGCAACCAGCGCGATGCACTCATCCGTCAGCCCGAGTGGCGGTGAACGCCGAGCGTGGGGTGCCAATTCCGGCTCGCGACGACCGTCGTCGTGAGGAAGATGAGGAGGATCGTCGTGGTACCCACCCCTGCCCCCGGCGCTGTCTCGTCGCGAGCCCGCCGCCACGCCGCGGCCGCACGCAGCCGCCAGGCCCTGTCTGCGCGGTCGAGTGCCGACGCGGCCGCGCCCCGCCCGTTCGGAAACGCCCGCGCGCTCGTGTGTCGCGAGTGTGGCGCCGAGCAACCGCTCGGTCCGTCCTACGCCTGCGAGCAGTGCTTCGGACCGCTCGAGGTGGGCTACGACTACCCGGCTGTCAGCCGGTCACAGATCGAGGCCGGCCCGTTGAGCATCTGGCGCTACGCCGCCCTGCTCCCGGTCCGAACCGACATCCACACGATCCCTAACACCGAGCCGGGCTGCACCAGGCTGGTGCCTGCCAACAACCTGGCGAAGGCACTGGGGATCGAGACGTTGTGGATCAAGGACGACTCGGGGAACCCCACACACTCGTTCAAGGACCGGGTGGTCGCCGTGGCGCTGGCCGCGGCCCGCGAGCTCGGCCTGAGGGTCCTGGCCTGCCCGTCGACCGGCAACCTCGCCAACGCGGTTGCGGCGGCGGCCGCGCGAGCCGGCATCGAGAGCGTGGTGCTCATCCCGCACGACCTCGAGCGGGCCAAGGTGCTCACGACCGCGGTGTACGGAGGCCGGCTGCTCGCCGTGCGAGGCACGTACGACGACGTCAACCGCCTGGCGTGCGAGATCGCCGCCGAGCAGGAGGGCTGGGCGTTCGTCAACGTCAACGTGCGGCCCTACTACTCCGAGGGCTCGAAGACCCTGGCCTTCGAGGTCGCGGAGCAGCTCGGCTGGCGACTCCCCGGCCAGCTGGTCATCCCCGTGGCATCGGGCTCCCAGCTGACGAAGGTCGACAAGGGCTTCGGCGAGCTTGCGAGCCTGAAACTCGTGGAAGAGTCGCCGTACCGGATCTTCGGCGCCCAGGCGGAGGGCTGCTCGCCGGTCGCGACCGCCTTCCGGGACGGCCGCGACGCCATCCGACCGGTGAAGCCGGACACGATCGCGAAGTCGCTGGCGATCGGCAACCCCGCAGACGGCCCGTACGTGCTCGACACCTGTCGCCGCACGGGTGGCGTCGTCGAGTCCGTGACCGATGAGGAGATCATCGACGGTATCCGGCTCCTCGCCCGCACCGAAGGCATCTTCGCGGAGACGGCTGGCGGGGTCACAGTGGCTACGCTCAAGAAGCTGGTCAACAACGGGGTTCTCGACCCCGAGGTCGAAACCGTCGTCTTCAACACGGGCGACGGCTTGAAGACGCTCGATGTGATCGCCGACCGGGTCGGTCCGGAGGCCACGATCGAGCCAACGTATGCCGCGTTTGTGGCGGCCGGACAGTGAGGTCACGATGAGTGTCAGCGTCAGAGTCCCGACGATCCTGCGCACCTACACGGGGGGCGAGGCGCGGGTCCCGGCGGACGGAGCCCTGCTCAGCGACGTGCTCGAGTCGCTGGACGGCAGCTACCCCGGGATCATGGGCAGGATCGTCGACGAGCAGGGCGAGCTACGCCGTTTCGTCAACGTGTACGTCGGAAACGAGGACGTCAGGTTCCTCGACGGGTTGGCGACACCGGTGGAGGACGGCAGCGAGATCTCGGTGATCCCGGCGGTCGCCGGGGGTTGAGCCGAGCGCCGGCCCTGGCAGCCTGCCGGACGCGAAGAAGTGGGGCGCGGAAACCGCACCCCACCTCGAAACCTCGTCGCACCCACGAGGTGTCTAGAAGGTAGCGACCGGGCAACGGTCTCTCAACCGACTTCGCCAGAAATGGCCCGAGTGGGCATCGGCCGTAGTCATTTGGGGCTACGCCGACAGTTCAGGCGAGGAAGGCGGCGACGAGGTCGCCCAGGGTGGGCAGATGGTAGCCACCCTCCTGGACGACAACCGTCGGGAGGTCGAGGTCCCGCAGCAGCAAGCCGCCCGCCCGGCCGTAACCCGCCAGGGTGACCTCGAGCGGGCTCTCCGGGTCGTCTGCCGCAGCGTCCAGGCCGAGGGACACGACGAGGGCAGTCGAGCCGTGCCGCTGAGCGGAGTCGGCCAACGTTCGCACGCCGTCGAGGAACTCGCGGTCTCCGCTCCCCGGGGCGAGCGGGATGTTCCGGGTTGTGCCGGCACCGTCGCCCCGACCCGTCTCAGTGGCGTGCCCGACGACGTGCGGGAACCATCCGGCGCCCGGGTCGACGTGCACCGAACCGTAGAAGACGTCAGCTCGCTCGTAGAAGATCGCAGCCGTGCCGTTGCCGTGGTGGGCGTCGACGTCGATGACTGCGACCCGGTGACCGCCGTCCACCAGGGCCTGGGCGGCCAGGGCGGCGTTGTTGAGGTAGCAGGACCCGCCGTAGGCGTCCGCCGTGACGTGGTGACCGGGTGGCCGGCAGAGGGCGTACACCTGGTGCGCCTTCACCGCGACCACCAGGTCCGCTGCGGTCAGTGCGCAGTCGCCTGCGGCCCTGATCGCCTCCCAGCTTCCCGGCCCGATCGTGGTCATGGTGTCGTAGCAGAACTGGCCGGCCAGGGCATGGACCGAGGTGGCCGTCGTCGGTGCGATCGAGCCGAGCATGGCTGAGGTCGGGAAGAAGTACGGGACCACCCGGTTCTGGCCGTGATCGACGAAACCACCCGCCACCCAGGCCTCGTAGACGGTGGACAGATGGCCGACGAGCTCAGGTCCGTGGACGCTGTGCAACGTCTCGACCGGGTGCGCGTCGGCCGCGACGAAGGTGTGCCCAGCCATGCGCAGCGCCCTTTCGATGACGGTGACGCGCTCGGGCACCTCGCTGCCGTCAAGGGGCATTCCGATCCACACCTCTCGGTCCGGCCGGTGCGCCAGGGTGGCCTCCGACCAGACGACCGGGATGACGGCTTCGGCGTCCATGTTCCTCTTCCGCTGCGGGTACGGCAGGATCAGATCATGCCACGCGTTACTGACTTGGGAATCAGTATCGGAAGCCTGCCCTCCGGACCGACGAACTCGGTGCTCGATGTCGCAGGGGTAGGTGTTGGGCATGCGACGGTATGGCGGGACGAGGCGGACCCCCCCGCGGGCCGAGGGCTGGCTCGCACCGGGGTGACGGTGGTGCGGCTGCGCGAGGACCCGTTCCACGAGATGCTGCCTGCCGGCGGTGCCGTGCTCAACGGCGCTGGTGAGTGCACGGGCTTCATCACGGCCGGGGAGTGGGGAACCCTGGAGACACCGGTGTTCCTGACCTCGACACTCCAGCTCGGTCGGGTGTACGACGCCGCATGCGAGCTGATGCTCGAGCGGTGGCCGGACGTGGCAGAGGACTTCGTCATCCCGGTCGTGGGTGAGTGTGACGACTCGTACCTGAACGATGCCCGTCGGATGCAGGTGACGCGAGCCGATGTCCAGGCGGCATGGGCGGCGGCGGACTCCGCCGTCGGCTCGTCGACGCCACCCGCCGAGGGTGCAGTCGGATCGGGTACCGGAATGAGCTGCCTCGGGTTCAAGGGAGGCATCGGCTCGGCGTCTCGGGTCACCGCGGACGGCCACACCGTCGGCGTCCTGCTCATGACGAACTTCGGCACCCGCGACCAGCTGACGGTGGCCGGCGTGCCAGTCGGTCGCCTGCTCGGTGAAGACGGCGGCGACGAGAGCCACGGCGACCGGCAGACTGACCGCAGGCCCCCGGCGGGGTCGTGTATCGGGCTCGTTGTCACCGACGCCGCAGTCGACGGAGCGGGCTGCGCCCGGCTCGCCCGCCGGATCGGTCTGGGACTGGCGCGGACGGGCTCGGTGGCCAACCACGGGAGCGGCGAGATCTTCATGGCCACGTCGACCGGCGTCCGGGTGCGCCGCGACGACCGGACGTGGACCACCCCGGTGCTCACCGGCCGGGGCTTCGACCCGCTGTTCGCGGCGGTGGTCGAAGCGAGCGAGGAGGCGGTCCTGAACTCGATCTTCGGGTCACCGACGGTGGTCGGCCGGTCGGGCAACACCTCGACGGGTATCCCTGTCGACGACGTCCTGCGGCTGCTGCGCGAGCGGCACCGGGTCGACGCGTGAGCACCCAGGAGCCGGATCCGCGCTGCCACCAGGTGCGGATCCCGATGGACGACGACGTCGAGCTGGCCGCAACGCTCTACCTGCCGGACGGCGCCGGCGGCCCGCAGCCGTGCATCCTCGAGGCGCTGCCCTACCGCAAGGACGACCTCACCTCGTCGTACCAGCCGGACTATGTGCGGCTGCGCGACGAGCACGGGTACGCCGTCTGCCGGCTCGACCTGCGAGGCACCGGCTCATCTGGCGGCGACGCGACAGACGAGTACCCGCCGCGCGAGCAGCAGGACCTCCACCTCGTCATCGGCTGGTTGGCGGGGCAGGACTGGTGCGACGCAAACATCGGGATGTACGGCACGTCGTACTCCGCCTTCAACTCGCTCCAGATGGCGTGCGAGCGCCCCGAGCAGCTCAAGGCGATCATCGCGATCTACGGCACCGACGACCGCTACACCGACG
>JBBJMF010000035.1:0-24947 GCA_037719575.1 Nocardioidaceae bacterium | reverse complement strand
TCGTCTCGACGTGGACGATGCCGCGGTCGTCCTTCGAGGTGCTCTCCCACTTGTCAAGCACCGTGGTCTCGCCGTAGATCGTGTCGCCGTGGAAGGTCGGGGCCACGTGTCGCAACGACTCCACCTCGAGGTTGGCGATCGCCTTACCCGACACGTCCGGCACGCTCATGCCGAGCAGCAGCGAGTAGACGTAGTTTCCCACCACCACGTTGCGGCCGAACTGCGTCGTCTTCTCCGCGTAGTGGGAGTCCAGGTGCAACGGATGGTGGTTCATCGTCAGCAGGCAGAACAGGTGGTCGTCGTACTCGGTCACGGTCTTGCCCGGCCAGTGCTTGTACGTCGCACCGACCTCGAACTCCTCGTAGCTGCGGCCGAACTGCATGACATGACTCCTCGGTACGACGACATGGCTCTCGCCCATCGTCGCGCATCCGGCCGCAGCCGCGCCGCCTTGTTAGCCTGACGCCATGAAGACGTCGCACCTGGCCATGGCCGCAGCCGGCGTACTCCTGCCGCTGTCGGTGGCCTGCAGCAGCTCCAAGGACATCGCAGGCAGCGACCCCACGACCACGCAGTCGACACCGGCGCCGTCGGACGAGACGACGAGCTCGTCACCGCCCACGACACCGATCACGACCCCACCGGACCAGGGGGACCTGCTCGAGGGCACCGGCTTCTCGGTCGAGATCCCAGTTGGCTGGATGGACATCACGGCCTCGCTGGCGGGGACCAACCCCCGCCTCGACGTCGCGATGGGTGAGGCCAACCCCTCGGGGTTCCGGACCAACTTCAACGTCGTGAACCGCACGAGCACCGTCGGCACGATCGAGAGCGACGGCGCGGCCCTGCGGAGGCAGGCAGCGTCGGAGCTCAGGTCCCTAACGCACACGTCGGTGGAGCCGCTGTCGGACCGCGTCGTCGACGGCGAGGACGCCATCGGGCAGACATCCACGTTCGTCAGCTCGGGCACACGGGTCACGTTCCTCCAGTACTTCACGATCCACGACGGCCGGGTATACCCGGTCACCATGACCTCCGCCACCGAGAACAGGGAATCCGCCTCCACCCAGCTCGACGAGATCCTGGATACCTGGGTGTGGTCGGGCCAATGACGGCCCAGCGATGAGCCGTCGAGGAAGCGGCCTCACCGCAGCCGATAGTCCTCGAGCAGCCGGCGGCCGATGATCATCCGCTGGATGTCGGCGGTCCCCTCGCCGATCAGCAGCATGGGGGCCTCCCGGTAGAGGCGCTCGATCTCGTACTCCTTGGAGTAGCCGTAGCCCCCGTGGATCCGGAACGAGTCCTCGACAACCTGTGAGCAGTACTCCGAGGCGAGGTACTTCGCCATCCCGGCCTCCAGGTCGTTGCGCACCCCGGAGTCCTTCGTCTTCGCGGCCCTGACCATCATCTGGTGAGCCGCCTCGACCTTGGTGGCCATCTCCGCGAGCCGGAAGAGCACCGCCTGATGCTCGGCGATCTTCTTGCCGAACGTCTCGCGCTGCTGCGCATAGCGGATGCCGAGCTCGAAGGCGCGCCAGGCCACCCCGCAGCCGCGAGCGGCGACGTTGACCCGACCCACCTCGACGCCGTCCATCATCTGGTAGAAGCCTCGACCGGTGGCACCGCCGAGGACTCGGTCGCTCCCCACCCGATAGCGGTCGAAGACCGCACCGGTCGAGTCGACACCCTTGTAGCCCATCTTCTCGATCTTGCTGGGGATCGTCAGGGTGCCGTCGGACTGCGGCCCGAGGCCGGGCTCCTTCTCGACCAGGAACGTCGTCATGTTGCGGTGCGGCTTCCCCTCGTGCTCGGGGCCCTCGTCGGTCTTGACGAGCACGGCGAGCAGGTTCGACGTGCTCCCGTTGGTGATCCACATCTTCTCCCCGGAGATGAGGAAGTCACCGCCGTCGGGCACCGCCCTGGTGCGGATGGCCGCCACGTCCGAGCCGCAGCCCGGCTCGCTCATCGAGAAGGAGCCGCGGAGGTCGCCGGTCGCCATCCGGGGCAGCAGTGTCTCCTTCTGCTCGTCGGTGCCGTGCTGCATGAGCATGTAGGCGACGATGAAGTGGGTGTTGACGATGCCCGAGACGCTCATCCAGCCGCGGGCGATCTCCTCGACCACGAGGGCGTACGTCAGCAGCGACTCCCCGAGGCCGCCGTACTCCTCGGGGATCGTCAGACCGAACAGCCCCAGCTGCTTCATCCCCTCGACGATCTGGGTCGGGTACTCGTCGGCGTGCTCGAGCTCCGTCGCGACCGGCAGGATCTCGTTGTCGACGAAGCCCCTGATCGTCTTGAGGATCTCGGTCTGGATGTCGGTGAGGCCCTCGGTCCGGCACAGCTCGCGCACGGCTACGCCTCCTCGCTCGGCGGCTGCCACACGTCGGTCCGCTCCATGCCCGCCGACCGGCCCTTGGCCGAGACGACCAACGCCATCTTGCGTGACGCCTCGTCGATCATCTCGTCGCCGAGCATCACGGCGCCCCGGCCGCCGCCCGCCTCCGACGTGTAGTGGTCGTAGGCGTCGAGGATGTTCTCCGCGTGGTCGTAGTCGCTCTGCAGCGGCGAGTAGACCTCGTTGGCGGCCGCGATCTGGTCGGGGTGCAGGACCCACTTCCCGTCGAACCCGAGGGCTGCGCTGCGCCCGGCGACGCGTCGGAAACCGTCGACGTCGCGCACCTGGAGGTAGGGGCCGTCGATGGCCTGCTTGTCGTGTGCCCTTGCTGCCATCAGGATCCGCATCAGGATGTAGTGGTAGGCGTCTCCGACGTCGTAGCCGGGAGGTTGCTCGCCGACGACGAGGGACTTCATGTTGATCGATGCCATGAAGTCTGCGGGCCCGAAGATGATCGTCTCGACGCGCGGGCTCGCGGTGGCGATCGAGTCCACGTTGACGAGTCCGAGGGCGTTCTCGATCTGCGCCTCGATACCGATGCGGCCGGACTCGAGCCCCACCGTGGTCTCGATCTGGGTGAGCAGGAGGTCGAGGGCGACGACGTGGCCCGGCGTCTGCACCTTCGGCAGCATGATGCAGTCGAGGTTGGCCCCGGCGCCTTCGACCACCTCGACGACGTCGCGATAGGTCCACTCGGTCGTCCAGTCGTTGACCCGGACGACCCTGGTCTTGTCTCCCCAGCCACCGGAGTTGAGGGCATCGACGACGGTTCCGCGGGCGGCGGGCTTGGCGATCGGCGCTACCGAGTCCTCGAGGTCGAGGAAGACCTGGTCGGCGTCAAGGCCCTTGGCCTTCTCCAGGAAGCGCGCGTTGGATCCCGGTACCGCGAGGCACGAACGGCGCGAACGAAGGGTGTCTGGCACGCTCGGCCCCTCAGGAGAAGAAGTGTGGAGGACGGCCCGAGCCTAGCCCCGAGTCGTCCCCGGCTGCGCCCTCGGGTGGGCGCCCGGAACGTCCGCGCCAGCTCAGTCCAGGGCCGCTTCCAGCGGCGCGGACAGCTGCCGTGAGCTCACCACCACCGCCAGGCCGGCGCAGATGAGGGCCAGCCCGCCGTACACCGCGAGCGGCGGCGCCTGACCCAGCAGCACGGCCGCCAGCAACGCGGCCCCGGGCACCTCGAGCAGCAGGGCCATCGACACGAGGGTCGGGCTCATCGTGGCCAGCAGATGGTTGAACACCGAGTGCCCGAGGAGCTGGGCGGCCAGCGTGACCGCGAGGATCAGCAGCCAGCCCTTCAGCGGGAACCCGGTGATCTGCACCCGGAACACCAGGCTGGCGACGAGCAAAGTCAGTGCGCTCGTCGAGTAGCAGATGAGCGTGTACGTCGGCGTGCTCGCGACCTGACGTACTCTGCCGCCGACGATCGTGTAGAGCGCGGCGAAGGCACCGCCGGCGAAGGCAAGGCCGTCACCGGCGAGCGCGCGAGGTGACACGGTCAGGTCGACCCCGGAGACGACGAGCACACCGACGAGCGCGAACAGCAGGCCCAGCCACACCCGTCGGTTGGTTGTCGCCCCTGTCAGGCTCGAGAGGACGACGACCCACGCTGCCTGCAGGCTGACCAGGGCGGTCGCCGATGCCACCGAGGTCAGCTTGAGCGCCGCCGTCCAGGTCGCGAAGTGGGCGGCCAGCATCAGCCCGGCGAATCCGCTCCGGACCAGGGCCTGGCGCGGGAGGGACAGAAGCTCTCCCCGGTAGCGGGTCAAGGCGCCGGGGGCCACCGCAAGGGCACCGAGACCGCTGCGCCACAACGACATCGCCAGCGCCGGGACCGCGGTGGCCGCAGCCATCAACGGCCCCGACAGGGAGACCCCCAGCACCCCGACCACGAGCAGGCTGAGCTGCATGCCGCTGAGCCTCTGGTCGTAGACCTGGTCCTGCTCGGCGCGCACCACCCCATCCTCGCCGGTCCCGGTCTGATGTGGGACGCTGCACCTCGTGGCGGATGACGAGATCTCGCAGCACGCGATTCTCGACGAGGCTCTGAAGAAGGGCGCGCTGGTGTGGCTGCAGGTCGGCGGTCGCAGCCACGCGCGATGGCACGCCTGGTCGGGCAGCCACGTCTACCTGCTGACGGGCCCTGGCGAGCAGCCCGACCCGGGGCTCTCCGCGAGTGAGGCGGTGTGTGTCGTCGTACGCAGCAAGGACAACCGGCATCGGCTCATCGCGTTCGACGCCGATGTCTCGCGACTGGAGGGGGGCGACGACGACTGGGAGAGTGCGACGACCCAGCTCGCCAGACTTCGGCTCAACCTCAGCGACGCAGAGCACGCCCCCGACGTGTGGGCCGGGCCGGAGTTCGCGCTCTACCGGCTGACGCCACGTCTGCCGCTGGCCGAGGACGTCGACGACGTCCCGTCCGTGAGCCACCGCGCCCCACCGGTCCCCACCGGCGCGACCACCGCCGGACGCCGCCCCTGGGTCCTCCACCGCCGCGGTGGCTCCGGCCGGCGCCTGTCCTAGCAGTCGGGTCTCAGCCGTCAGGGACGGCGATGGTGCCCTCGCCGATCGGCTGGACCTGGCCGGCAACCCAGCATCTGACCGCGGCCCCGGCTGCGGCTTCGACCCGACCGAAGAGGTACGACGGGCGGCCGAGCTCGACGCCCTGCTCGATGTCGAAGCTCGAGACGCCGTCCGGCGCCGCATGCCCGGAGGCGACCAGCGCCACCCCGAGCCCGACGGCGGCGGAGCCCGTGGCCGGGTCCTCCGGCATCGAGGGACCGGGCGCGAACATCCGCGAACGCACGGCAGATCCCTTCAGCGCATACACGTTGATACCGATGAGCGGGTCGCGCAGCACCGACCCGCCGAGATCCACCTCCGCCATCGCTGCCAGCCTGGGCCGAGCGCGTCTCACCGCGTCCGCCGAGACCTGAAGGTGGACGAAGGAGATCCCGCACCCTGCCGCGAAGACCTTCCCCGCAACGTCCTGCGCGTTCAGCCCGACCGACTCGGCACAGCGGACCGCGGACTCGTCCGGGAGCGCACCGGACAGGTCACGCGGCTCGGCGCTCAGCTCGAACCGGTCGCCGAGGTCGGCCGGCACGTGAACTCCGATGAGCCCGGCGCCACAGGCCTGGATGCGCTTGCCGGGCTCGACCTCACCGCGGTTGGCCAGCACCCACGCCGTACCCAAGGTCGGATGACCGGCGAACGGGATCTCCTCGCTGGCGGTGAAGATCCGCACCCGGTAGTCGGCGCCGTCGGCCTCGTCTTCTGCCGTGCACGCGACCGGAAACGTCGTCTCGGCAAGGTTGAACTCACGCGCGATCACTTGCATCTGGTACGTCGACAACGCATCGCCACCCAGCACGACCGCGAGCTGGTTGCCCGCGAACGGCTGCTGGGCGAACACGTCGACGAGCACATAGCGGAGGGTGTGGTCGGTCATGGTCCGACCTTATGGGGATGACCACTCGACGAGGGAGCGCGCGGGGCCGATGAGGGCGCCTGGACGGGTGCCCCACCGGTAACCTCAGACCGTGAGCGCAGCACCGAGCCGAGTCTTCGTCGCCAGACTGGCTGGCCTGCAGGTCTTCGACCCCAACGGGGACCAGGTCGGCAAGGTGCGCGACGTCATCGCCGCGCTGCGCGTCGACAACCGACCGCCGCGCGTGCTGGGTCTCCTCGTCGAGGTGCTGGGCCGACGCCGGATCTTCGTCCCCATGACACGTGTGACGAGTGTCGACTCGGGACAGGTCATCACAACGGGGCTCGTCAACATGCGAAGGTTCGAGCAGCGAACCACGGAGACCCTCGTGCTCGGCGAGCTGCTCGACCGGACCGTCACGATCGTGGACAGCGGCGTGACGGCGACGGTGTTCGACATCGCCATGGAGCAGCAGCGCACCCGGGACTGGCAGCTGACCCGGGTCGCGGTGCAGCTCGGCTCGAAGCGCTTCGGGCGCAAGGGCCAGACCCAGATCCTGGAGTGGTTCGAGGTGAGCGGCCTCACCGGCAGCGAGGTCGGCCAGGGAGCCACCCACCTCCTCGCGTCCCTCGACACGATGCGCGCCGCCGACCTGGCCGGGGTGATCCACGACCTGTCGCCCAAGCGCCGCGGCGAGATCGCGGCCGCTCTCGACAACGAGCGGCTGGCCGACGTGCTAGAGGAGCTGCCGGAGGACGACCAGGTCGAGATCCTCGGTCAGCTCGAGCGCGAGCGAGCGGCCGACGTGCTCGAGGAGATGTCGCCCGACGATGCCGCCGACCTTATCGCGGAGCTTCCGCCAGAGATAGCCGAGCAGCTACTTGCGCTGATGGAGCCCGACGAGGCCGACGACGTCCGCCAGCTGCTGCGCTACGAGGAGCGCACGGCGGGCGGGATGATGACGACCGATCCCGTGATCCTGTCCCCCGACGCGACCGTGGCCGAAGCCCTGGCCCGCATCCGCAATGCCGAGCTGAGCCCGTCGCTGGCATCGATGGTCTACGTCTGCCGACCGCCTCTCGAGACCCCGACCGGCCGGTTCCTCGGCGCCGGCCACTTCCAGCGGCTGTTGCGGGAGCAGCCGTCCACGCTCGTGTCAGGTGTGATCGACAACGACATCGAGCCGCTGCGCGCCACCGCGCCGCTCGACGAGGTCACCCGGCTGCTGGCGCACTACAACCTGGTCGCGAGCCCGGTCGTCGACGACAACGGTCACCTGCTCGGCGTGGTCTCGGTGGACGACGTGCTCGACCACATGCTCCCGGAGGACTGGCGCGAGCGTGACGCGCGTGCCGTGGGGGTCACCGATGGCACGTGACGAGGCCCGCGACGACGAGCGGCGTGAGGCGTCGCGGTCCCGGCCGACGCGAGCGCCGCGGCTCGACGTACCCAGGGACACCCGACGGGTCGTCGTACCGCGTCCGCACTACGACCCGGACACGTTCGGCAACTTCGCCGAGACGTTCGCGCGCTTCATGGGGACCGCCCGCTTCCTGATGTACATGACCGGGTTCGTGATCGTCTGGATCACGCTCAACCTGGTCGGCATCTACGGGCTCCGATGGGACGTCTACCCGTTCATCCTGCTCAACCTCTTCTTCTCGACGCAGGCGTCGTACGCCGCCCCGCTGATCCTGTTGGCACAGAACCGCCAGGAGTCGCGGGACCGGGTCATCGCCGAGCGCGACCGGGAGGCGAACGCCCGGGCGCTGGCCGACCAGGAGTACCTCGCCAGGGAGGTGGCCTCGCTGCGGATGGCGATCGGCGAGGTGGCGACCCGCGACTTCGTCCGGTCCGAGCTGCGCGGGCTGCTGGCCGACATCGAGGATCTCTCGGGCCCGCCCGCCGGCGACACCCCGTAGGCTGAACCTATGACGTCGCCGCTCCGGGAGCCCATCGAGTCGGCCCTGGCCACCGTGAACGACCCGGAGATCCATCGACCGATCACCGAGCTCGGCATGGTCAAGGACATCGACGTCTCTCCCGACGGCGTCGTCACGGTGACCGTGCTCCTCACCGTCGCCGGCTGCCCTATGAAAGAGACGCTCACGCGAGAGGTCACCGCGGCCGTCGGTCGAGTGCCGGGCGTCAGTCGCGTCGTCGTGACCCTCGATGTGATGTCGACCGAGCAGCGTCAGACGCTTCAGGCGAACCTCCGTGGCGGTGCCCCCGCGAAGGAGATCCCGTTCGCCAAGCCGGACTCGCTGACCCAGGTGATAGCCGTCGCCTCCGGCAAGGGCGGGGTCGGCAAGTCGTCTGTCACGGTCAACCTCGCGATGGCGATGGTGCGCAGCGGGCGGAAGGTGGGGATCCTCGACGCCGACATCTACGGCCACTCGGTCCCCGCCATGCTCGGCGTCGCGGACGAGCGGCCAACCCAGGTCGAAGAGATGATCATGCCGGTCCCGGTCCTCGGCCTCTCGGTGATCAGCATCGGGATGCTCAAGCCGCGCCGCGAGCAGGTGGTGGCCTGGCGCGGGCCGATGCTCGACCGAGCCCTGGTCCAGATGCTCAGCGACGTCTACTGGGGCGACCTCGACGTTCTGCTCCTCGACCTGCCACCCGGCACGGGCGATATCGCGATCTCGCTCGGCCAGCACCTCCCGAACGCGGAGGTGATCATCGTGACGACGCCTCAGGCGGCCGCGGCGGAGGTCGCCGAGCGCGCGGGCACGATGGCCTCGATGATGAACCAGCGGGTCTGCGGGATCATCGAGAACATGAGCTACCTGCCGTGCCCGCACTGTGGCACGACCCACCGGCTCGAGGTGTTCGGTCGTGGCGGCGGGGACGCGGTGGCTGCCACGCTGACCGCGCGGTTCGGGTACGACGTGCCGGTGCTGGGCCGGATACCCCTCGACGTCTCGCTGCGCGCGGGCGGAGACGTGGGCCGCCCCATCCTGGTCAGCGACCCGGAGAACGCAGCCGCCCTCGCGCTGAGCGAGGTTGCCGATGCGCTGACCGCCAGGGGACGCGGCCTGGCCGGACGCCAGCTCGGACTGTCCCCAGCCGGGCGCTAGGCGAAGGAGCGGCACGTGTTCGGCATCGGTCTCCCGGAGTTCGCGGTGCTGGCCATGGTCGGGATCTTCATCTTCGGGCCCGAGAAGCTTCCCGAGGTTGCCAAGCAGGCAGCGCAGCTGCTCAAGTCCGCGCGCCGCGCGCTCGCGTCAGCCAAGGCACAGGTCGCGGACGAGCTCGGTCCGGAGTACGCCAACCTCGACCTGCGCGACCTCAACCCGCGCGCCCTCATCCAGAAGCACCTGCTCGACGACCTCGACCTGGACGACGACGCTCCGCCCGCTCGCCCTGGCCACCGACCTCTCGAGATGGGGGAAGAAGCCCCCTACGACCTCGAGGCCACCTAACGCTTGCAGGTTGAGAGGCCATTTTGGTCCGGCCCTTCCCGTTGAGAGGTCATTCCGGTTCGTGCTGCGTACCGGGATCGGCCACTCAACAGGAAGGGTGTCAGGGGGCGATGGCGGAGGCGAGGCGCGTCAGGCCGTTGCCGATGCGGGTGGTGACTCCGGCGGGCTGCTCGCCGTCGGCATGCGGCAGTCGGGCTGTCACACCACCGGCCAGCTGCTCGGGGGCGTCGGTGACGACGGTGAAGACCGTCCCGCCGGACTCCCAGACGGCGATCGTCGGCAGACCCGCCTTCAGGTAGACCGGGTTGCCCGCTGGGCCGGTCGACCGGAAGCCGTCCAGACCGGACGTGTCGAGCGAACCGCGCTCCTCGAAGATCGCGACCGTCGACACTCCGTCGGTGTACTCGGCGTGCACGACGCCGCCGATGCCCTCGACCTGGCGCAGGAACGACAGCCGGAAATGCTCGGCCAACCGGGCCGGACACGTCCAGCCCAAGTCGTTGAGCACCGCCGCGGCCGACGTCGACAACGCCACGGTCGGAGATGTGTGGAGCTCGGGCGACAGATGCGTCATGAAGGCGTCGTGGCGTATCTCGATCGAGGTGTAGCCGCTCCAGCGCACGAGCTGCCCGTCGACGTACAACGTCCGGCGCAGGAGCAGTCCCGTTGCATCGTCGATCCAGAACCTCGCCTTCACCTCGCCGTCCTGGCTCGCCGAGATCGTCGTCGCGCGGCGCCCAGCGATCCGTCCGGCGCCCTCGACAGCGAGGTCGTATGCCGCGACCAGGAGGTCGACGGAGTGATCGGCGAGAGCGTCGCTCGCGACCCCGGGCTCCCCCACGAAGGACTCGGTGCGGACCCGCCCGTCGGCTCCGAGTACGTCGAACTGGGTGCCTTGCCCGGGGACGTGCTGCACGTGGAGCCGGGACGACTCGGCGCCACGAGGGGTGAAGGACGAGATGACGCGACCGCCCTCGAAACCGACCTGGCTCGGCGCCTCCACCGCGCGGCGGAGCCATTCGCTGGCAGCCGGGTCGTCAGCAGCCGGCGACGGCGCCACCTCCGGAGCGGGGCGCGAGGCCGTCGGCCCGCCCGAGGGCACCGGCCAGCTCGCCGACCCGAGGTGGACCAAGCTGACCGAGGTGTTGTCAGCGAGCGCGAGGTCAGCCCCCAGGCCGCCGACGGCGGGGTCGGAGAGCGCCGCTTGGCCGGTGCTGTCGGCGAACTCGGCGGCGAACTCCTCCACCGGGGGGCTGACCGGCGTGGCCTGCGACTGCTCCGGTGCCCCAACGACGTACGCGAGCGCGACGACGACGACCGAGACCGATCCGACGCCGACGAAGACTCGTCGCATCAACGCGGACCGGGGCGAGGTGCAGGTCGAGGCGGCTGGACGGGTGACCGCGGTGACGACGTCCAGCAGGTCCGCCGAGACCTCAACCGGCGCCAGCCTGGTGACCCGCCGCTTGACCTCCAGCGTCTCGGCGATCTCCCGCCGGCACTGCGGGCACCCGCGAGCGTGCGCGAGTGCGCGAGTGCGGGCGTTTGAGCTGAGCTCACCGTCGACGAGCGCCGAGACCTTGTGGTGGAGGTGTGTCACGGGCGGCCGCCAGCAGAGCTGCCGTCCAGCGCACCCCCGACGCGGCGGCGGGTCGGGGTCGGCGCGCGGTGCTCCAGCGCGATGCGCAGGAGCGAGCGCCCCCGGTGGATCCGGGAGCGGACAGTGCCGATCTTGACGCCGAGGACGTCGCTGATCTCCTCGTAGGAGAGCCCCTCGATGTCGCAGAGCACGACCGCGACCCGGAACTCGGGTTTGAGCTCGCGGAGGGCGATCTCGATGTCGTCGTCGAGGATCCGGTCGGCGAAGGTCAGGTCAGGCGGGGCCGTCGGGCCGGCCAGCCGGTCGTCGGCGTCGTCTGGGAGCGTCTCGAACCGGATGCGGCGGCGGCGCCGGGCCTGGTCGAGGAACAGGTTCGTGGTGATGCGGTGCAGCCAGCCTTCGAACGTTCCGGGTCGAAACGAGTCCAGCGACCGGAAGACCCGGATGAACACCTCCTGGGTGAGGTCCTCGGCCTCGTGGCGGTTGCCGGTCAGCCGGTAGGCCAGTCGGAACACCCGTCCGGAGTGCTCGTGAACGATCTCGTCCCAGGTCGGAGGTATCCAGGCGGCCTCGGCCGGTGGCTCCACGCCGGTCACACCTCCTCGTAGGTCGGGCGGCGCAACCACGGAACCGGAGTCTCCTCGACCAACACCTTGGTGGCGCCACGGTTGCCACTCTCGCCTCACCAGGATACGGGGACGCATCAGCGGACGTGGTCGCCATCAGGTCCAACGCCGCGGGCGGCCGCTCCGTTCCCACCCGGCGGCGACATCGGGGCGGCGGTCGTCGTCGTACCGCACAGGGAACCGCACTGCCCCGAGCACGAAGCCGATAGGCTCGGTCGCGTCCGACAGTCACCCGCCTGCAGGCAGTCACCGCGTGCCCGCGGGCCTAACCGAGGAGGCAACCATTCCGACGGGTCTGAAGCCTGCGTCATGGGCATACGCGGAGTCGTTCATCGCCGAGGACGAGGTGCTCACGGACGCGCGCGCCCGCGCGGCGGACCTCAACGCGGTCCCGATCGGCGCCGGCGGCGGGGCCACCCTGCGTTTCCTCGCGTCGCTCGTCGACGCCAGGAACGTGGTCGAGATCGGCACCGGATGCGGCATCTCGGGCGTCTGGCTGATGCGAGGGATGCGGTACGACGGCGTGCTCACCTCGGTCGACATCGAGGCGGAGCACCAGCGCCTGGCCAGGGATGCCTTCGCCGCGGCCGGGTTTCCCCCGCAGCGGGTGCGGCTGATCCCGGGAGCGGCGCTCGACGTGCTGCCCCGGCTCACCGAGGGGCACTACGACATGGTGTTCTGCGACGGCGCCAAGCAGGAGTACCCGGCCTACCTCGAGCAGGCGCTCCGCCTGCTCCGCCCGGGCGGTCTGGTGGCGATCGACAACTCGCTGTGGCACGACCGGGTTGCGGACCCGTCGGTGCGCGACGCGGACACGATGGCGGTTCGGGAGACGCTCGACGCCGCGCGCGCCGACGAGCGTCTGGTGCCGGTGCTCCTCCCGGTGGGGGACGGGCTGCTCGTCGCACAGAAGCGGGCCGACTGACGTCGATGGAAGCCGACGTTGCTCCCGGCTGGGGGCAAGGCGGTGCTCGTTGGTCAGGTGCGCGGGGTCAGGTGGTCACCGAGCTCAGCGCGTCTTCGAGCGCCTTGGCCTCCTCGGCGTTGAGCTCGACCACGAGACGTCCGCCGCCTTCGATGGGGACTCTCATCACGAGTCCCCGTCCCTCCTTGGTGACCTCGAGGGGACCGTCGCCCGTCCTCGGCTTCATCGCCGCCATGCGCACACCTACCCTTCGTCATGAGCGCCGAGACTCTCCCGATGTCGGGTCGAGACGTCGGTGGCGCATCCGATACCTGGGTCCATTATCGCACCGCGGGCGACAGCTGCGGCAGACTGCTCAGTTGTGAATGCGCGCTCGGCCCTGTTCGACGTGTACGGCGACCACCTACGCCCACGCGGTGGGGCGGCACCCGTCGCGGCGCTGCTGCGCATGCTGGCGCCGCTGGAGGTGGCCGCGCCCGCCGTCCGTACCGCGATCTCCCGGATGGCGCGCCAGGGCTGGCTGGTCCCGGTGCGACTCGACCAGGGCGCCGGCTACCGCCTGACGCCGCTGGCCGAGCGCCGGTTGTCCGCTGCGGCCACCCGGATCTACCGCCGCGGCATCGCACCGTGGGACGGGCGCTGGCACCTGCTCGTCCTCGACCACGTCAGCGAGCGCAGCCGCCGCGACCGGGTGCGCAACGGCCTCGGCTACCTCGGGTACGCCGCGCTGCGCGACAACACCTGGATCAGCCCCCGTGCCTCGTCGGAGGTCGACGCCCTGCTGGCCGGAGAAGGGGTGCGCGCCCAGCGGTTCTGGGCGGCGCACGACGGCGACGAGGCCTCGCTCGCCGCCACCGCCTGGGACCTGGACGGGATCGGGCGCTCCTACGTCGGCTGGCTGTCCGACGCCCGCGAGCTCGTCGGTGACCCCCGGGACCCGCTCTCGGACGAGGAGGCGTTCACGGTCCGGAGCCGCCTGGTCCACGAGTGGCGCAAGTTCCTCTTCCGCGACCCTTCGCTGCCGGCCGAGCTGCTGCCGGCGGGGTGGGCCGGAGACGTCGCCGCCGAGTTCTTCGACGACCAGGCGGAGCGGCTGGGCGCCGGCGCGGGTCGCTTCGTCGACTCCTGTCTCCGCCCTTCCGCCTGACCCGGGCCCGACACGGGAAACCTGGGCAGCCCCACGTAGGTTGGGCGTGTCGAGCCCGCGAGCGCGGGGATCGGCACGCCGACAAGGAGCCGCCATGAGCTCTGCCGAGACCGCCGACCTCCCCAGCATCAGGTATGACGTGCGGGGCGGCGTCGCCACGATCACGCTCAACCGCCCCCAGGCGATGAACAGCCTCGACACCCCCACGAAGGACCTGCTCCTCGAAACGGTGCGGCGGGCCGCCGACGATGAGACCGTCCGCACCGTCGTGCTCACTGGCACCGGCCGCGCGTTCTGCGTCGGCCAGGACCTGCGTGAGCACGTGGCGAACATCTCCAGCTTGAGTCTCGAGGAGGTCTGGTCGACGGTGGAACGACACTACGCCCCGACGGCTCACGCCATCGCCACGATGGACAAGCCGGTCATCGCCGCAGTCAACGGGGTTGCCGCCGGCGCCGGGATGTCGCTCGCGCTCGCCTGCGACCTCCGGCTCGCCGCCGACACCGCGTCGTTCAACACCGCGTTCACCGGCATCGCGCTGTCGTGCGACACCGGCATCTCGTGGACCCTCCCCCGGCTGGTCGGCACGACCAGGGCGATGGACCTGCTCCTCATGCCGCGCAAGGTCGACGCCGCGGAGGCGTTGGCGATCGGCCTGGTCTCGTCCGTCGTACCCGCGGCGGACCTCGAGCGCGCAGTGGCCGCCCTCGCGGCCAGGCTCGCGACCGGTCCCACCCGGGCCTACGCCGCCGTCAAACGGTCCGTCGCCTTCGGCGCGAGCCATCCGCTGGCCGAGACCCTGGAGCTCGAGGCGCGCATGATGGCCTGGACGGGTGGATCGGCCGACCACGGCAACGCCGTGCGGTCGTTCGTCGCCAAAGAGGAGCCGACGTTCGAAGGGACGTGAGCGATGTCCGGACACGGGGGAACGGGCGGCGGCGAGGCCGGGTGAGGCGGCTGCTCGGCTGGGTGGCCGGTGTCTCGGTCGCGACGGGTACGGCGTTCGGCGGGCGCTGACCCTTGACGCTCTGACCTCGCTCAGCGGAAGGCACAGTCGCGGAGGTGGTCGTTGACGAGCCCGACTGCCTGCATGAGGGCGTACGCCGTGACCGGCCCCACGAACACGAACCCGTGCGCCTTGAGCGCCCGGGCCAGGGCTCTCGACTCGTCGGTCTGCGCCGGGACGTCTGCCGTGGTGACCGGAGCCGCGGACCTGCTCGGGGCGAAACCCCAGATCAGGTCGGTCAAGGGCGCGATGAGCGCCGCGGCCGCCTTTGCGTTCGCGATGGTGGCGTCGATCTTCGCCCGGTTCCGCACGATCTCGGCATCGGCCAGCAGGCGAGCCCGGTCTGCCGAGTCGAAGGCGGCGACCGCCGCGATGTCGAAACCGGCGAACGCGCGCCGAAATCCCTCGCGCTTGCGCAGGATCGTCAGCCAGGAGAGCCCGGACTGGAACGCCTCGAGGGTCAGCCGCTCGAAGAGGCCGTTGTCGCTGCGCACCGGGCGACCCCACTCGTCGTCGTGGTAGGCGACGTAGTCGGGGGTCGAGACGCCCCACGGGCAGCGGGGGACTCCGCCGGGTCCGACGACGACGCCTTCGCTCACGGGTCGGCTCGGCACTCGTCCTCGTCCCGGCCCGCGGCGTCCTGGGAGGGCGCGGCATGGCTCTCGTCCGGCCACGGCTCGGGCTGGGGCTCCGGCTCGATGGCGGGCTTGTCGTCGGGCTCGAGATCGTCGTCGATTGCGATCTCGATCTCGATCTCGGGCTCGGTCGTCGCGGGACCGCCCGCGAGGTCGTCGTCGACCCGGGGGACCAGCCGGACGTCGCGGTCCTCACGCTCGATCATCTCGGCCTCGAGCCGCGACAGCAGGGCGTCGACCTCGTCCATCCGGTAGCCACGCACCCCGGTGTTGAGCCGCACGGACCGGAGGTCGTCGGCCGTCAACGCGCGCCCCGCAGGCAGGGTGGCGTCGGGCCGGTCGTCGTACACCTCCGCCATCGAGTCACCCCGTCCCGCCGCGACGACGGCGATCGCACCGATGAGCGCCACCAGCACGATGACCCAGAACCAGAGCACGAAAACGATCGTGCCACGCTTGGGCGACACATCCCCCGATCCGGGTGAGGAGCCACCGTGTCGCTCGTGCTCGGCAGCCGCGACTTCGGCGACCAGGCGAGCCTCGTGATGGCGATCGTCAACCGCACTCCCGACTCGTTCTATGACAGGGGCGCGACGTACGACGAGGGCGCGGCGCTCGCCCGGGTGGCCGAGGTGGTCGCCGAGGGCGCAGACATCGTGGACATCGGAGGGGTCAAGGCCGGCCACGGTGAGCCTGTCGACGAGCCTGAGGAGCTCAGGCGCACCGCTGCGATGGTCGAGCGGGTCCGGGCGGACTTCCCGGACCTGGTGATCAGCGTCGACACCTGGCGGGCCGCCGTGGCGCGCGAGCTGTGCATGCGCGGTGCCGACCTCCTCAACGACTCCTGGGCCGGCGCCGACGAGCGCCTCGCCGAGGTCGCCGCAGAGTTCGGCGTCGGCCTGGTCTGCAGCCATTCCGGCGGCCTCGCACCCCGGACGGACCCGCACCGGGTCGCCTACGCGGACGTGGTGGCCGACGTCATTGCCACCGTCACCACGCTTGCCGATCGGGCGGTCAGCCTCGGTGTCCGACAAGACGGCATCCTCATCGACCCGACCCACGACTTCGGCAAGAACACCTACCACTCGCTCGAGCTCAGCCGGCGCCTCGACGAGATCGTCGCGACCGGCTGGCCGGTGCTCGTCGCCCTCTCCAACAAGGACTTCATCGGGGAGACCCTCGGGCTGGACGTCGGCGAGCGGCTCATCGGGACTCTCGCGGCCACTGCCGTGTCCGCCTGGCACGGCGCCCGGGTCTTCCGGGCTCACCAGGTCGCCGAGACCCGGCAGGTGCTCGACATGGTGGCCTCGATCTCCGGTCGTCGCCCCCCGGCTCGGGCCGTGCGGGGGCTGGCATGACCGTCGGACTCGATGTTAGGTTAGGCTTACCATGATCTTGATACCGAAGTGCGAGGAAGACCGATGAGCCTCTCCATGACCCTGCTGCTTGGCTTCATCGCCGGCGTCACGATCTTGCTCGGGCTGCCGGTCGGCCGGTTGCAGAATCCGCGGCCCGGGCTCCGCGTCCTGCTGAACGCGTCCGCCGTCGGGGTGCTGCTGTTCCTCTTCTGGGACATTCTGGAGGGCGCCTGGGAGCCGATCGACGGCGCCCTCGCCGAGTTCCACGAGGGGAGCGGCGGGCTCGGCCCGGCCTTCGGGTACGGCGTGCTGTTCGCGGCCGGCCTGGCGGTCGGTCTGCTCTCCCTGGTCTGGTACGAGTCGTGGATGAGGCGTCGCATGCAGGGTGCAGTCGTCGTACGGCCGAGCGGTCCCGGTGCGATGAGCGTGACCGAGCACACCCTGTCCGGCGCGACCACGATGTCGCCGGCGCGGCGCCTCGCATTCCTGATCGCGGTCGGGATCGGAGTGCACAACTTCGCCGAGGGGCTGGCCATCGGGCAGTCGGCTGCGAGCGACGAGATCAGCCTCGCGGTGCTGCTGGTGATCGGGTTCGGCCTCCACAACGCCACCGAGGGGTTCGGGATCGTCGCGCCGCTCGCGGGCGAGGTCGACGCCGACGGCCGTGCCAACCGGCCGTCGTGGGGTCTCCTGCTCCTGCTGGGTGCCATCGCCGGCGGGCCGACCCTCGTCGGCACCGTCGTCGGCCACGGCTTCACGAGCGATGCGGTCAGCGTCGCCTTCCTCACCGTGGCTGCCGGCTCGATCCTGTACGTCGTCACGCAGCTGCTCAGCGTCGCGGCCAAGGCCAGGCGCCCGACCCTGGTTGGCTACGGCCTGCTCATCGGGTTGCTCGCCGGCTTCCTCACCGACGGGATCGTCACGGCGGCCGGCGTCTGACGCCCCTGACGCCCCTGACGCCCCTGACGCCCCTGCGACCTACGACTCGGCTACCTCTCCGGGTTTCCTTTTCCGGAAGGGCAGGACGCGGCCGACGAAACCCGTTGTGTCCCGTCGGGTGAGGGCCTAACGTCTCGATGTCGGCAATCCTCGACACCGCGCCTGGCCCAGACCGCCGGTGGCGCAGACCACCGCCCGAGATGGAGGACGCATGGATGAGCTGCCCAGCCTCACCCGTCTGGAGGCGGAGGAACGAGCCCGCCTGATCTCGGTCGAGCGCTACGACATCGACATCGACCTGACAGACATGGTTGACGGCACCGAGTTCCGGGCAATGTCGACCGTGTGCTTCTCCTGCCGGACACCCGGCGCCTCGACGTTCGTGGACGCCGCCGTCGATGTGAGGTCGGCGACCCTCAACGGTCGCAGGCTCGACACCGGCCAGGTCGGCAATGCCCGCATCCAGCTGACGGACCTGGCGGCCGAGAACGTCCTCGTCGTCGCCTCCGTCCAGTCCGAGACGTCCGCGGGCGAGTGGGTGCACCGCTCGGTCGACCCCTCCGACAAGGAGGTCTACGTCTGGACGTCGTTCGAGCCCGACGACGCCCGCCGGGCCTGGGCGTGCTTCGACCAGCCCGATCTCAAGGCGCCGCACGGTTTCACCGTGACGGCACCCGCCGGCTGGATGGTCGTGAGCAACAGCGGGAACCCGACCATCGAGGAGCACGAGGACGGCAGGCGGTGGTCGTTCGCCGACACGCCCCCGCTGTCGACGTATGTGCCGGTCGTGACCGCCGGGCCGTTCCACGAGATCCGGTCCGAGCGCGTCGGCTACGACCTCGGTCTGCTGTGCCGGCGGTCGCTGGCAGGCTTCCTCGACCGTGACGCCCAGGAGCTCTTCGAGGTGACGGCTCAGGGGCTCGCCTTCTTCGGCGACCGCTTCGGCCTCGAGTTCCCCCAGCACAAGTACGACCAGGTCTTCCTTCCCGACATGGGCGGCGCGATGGAGAACTACGGGTGCGTGACGTGGTCGGACGCCTTCGTCTACCGCAGCGCCCCGACGTACACCGAGCGTGAGCAGCGGGTGGTCGTCCTGCTGCACGAGATGGCGCACATGTGGTTCGGCGACATGGTGACGATGACCTGGTGGGAGGACCTCTGGCTCAACGAGGCGTTCGCCGAGTGGGCGTGCTTCTGGGCGGCGGAGGCCGCCACCACGTTCTCCGACGCGTGGTCGAGCTTCCTCGTCAGCGACAAGCTGTTCGGCTACTCGGCCGACATGGCGCCCACGACCCACCCGATCCGCCAGCCTGTCCACGACGTGGCCGCGGCAGTTGCCAGCTTCGACGGCATCACCTACCCGAAGGGCGCCAGCGTGCTCAAGCAGCTCTTCGCCTTCGTCGGCGAGGATGCGTGCGTCGCCGGTCTCCGCGGCTACTTCGCCAAGCACGCCTGGGGGAACACCCGCCTTGCCGACCTGATGAGCGAGCTGGAGACGGCGAGTGGCCGAGACCTGGGCGACTGGACACAGGGGTGGCTCGATACGGCAGGCACGGACCGGCTCTCGCTCGAGGCGGGCGACGCGGGCGAGACACTGCTGCGCGCCAGCGGTCCGGACGGCATTCCCCCTCGCCCGCACCGCCTCGACGTCGGCGTCTACGACCGTGGCCAGGATGGCGGGTCGATGGTGCGCCGACACCTGGTCGCGCTCGAGACACAGGGAGACACGACACCTGTGCCCGACGTGGCGAACGCGGCGTTGCTTCTCGTCAACGACGAGGACCTGGCGTTCGCCTCGGTCCGGCCCGACGCCTCCTCCCTCCGGACCATGCTGGAGTCCGCCGCCAGGCTGCCGTCGGCGATGGCACGCGCCGTTGCCGTCACCACTGCGTGGGACATGGTGGTGTGGAGCGACCTCACGGCTGCTGACTTCGTGCGCTGCGTGACCTCCGTGCTGCCGGACGAGAACGTCGAGAGCGTCGTCGAGCCCTACCTCTCCCTCGCTGTCGAGGCCGCGGACTTCTGGTCTCCCGACTCGCTTCGCGACGGCCTGCTCGAACAGGTGGCCGACGTCTGTCTCGGGCTGGCGGCCGACCCGGCCCGCCGGCAGGTGGCCCTTCGTGCCCTGGCACAGACCGCCGTGACTGCCGACCAGGTGTCGCAGATGAGGGAGCTGACGGGCGACGACGTCGACCTGCGCTGGCGCGCGCTGACCCACCTTGCCGAGGTCGACTCCGTCGACCCGGCCGAGGTGGAGCAGCTCCTCGACGAGGATCCCGACCCGGACTCCTGGGTACGCGCGCTCTGCGTCGACTCCGCCCGCCCAGACCCGGAGAAGAAGGACGCCACCTGGAAGGCGATCGTCGAGGACCACAAGGTGCCGATGGGATCTCTCGGTCAGGTACGGCGTGCCTTCTGGCGCCGCTCTCAAGGTGAGCTGCTGGCGCCGTACGCCGACCGCTACCTCGATATCCTGCCGAACCTGCATCTCGCCGGCATGATCCCCGCGCTCAGCATGTCGAGCGCGCTGTACCCGAGAGCCGGCGTGGGAGCGGCCTTCGCCGAGCGTGCAGTCATGGCCGCAGGAGCCGACGGGGTGAGCCCAGTCGTCGCGAAGACGGTCGTCGAGCTCACCGACCGGCTGAACCGGATGCTCAGGACGCGCGCGATGTGAGTGACCGCGCTACGGCTCCGCGTGGGTCACTCGCTGCGGTGGGGCTTGCCCTGCGGTGCGACCTCGGACTGCGGAGGAGCGGTGCCGGTCAGGTGCTCCTCCCGCGCCTTGACGACGATCGACACCGCCTCCGCGACGTCGTCGGTCAGGTGGAAGATGTCGAGGTCCCGCGGGCTCACCTTGCCTTCTGGCAGCACGACGCCGCGCAGCCAGTCGAACAGTCCGCCCCAGTAGCGCGTGCCCATCAGCACGACCGGGAATGACGTGACCTTCTGGGTCTGCACGAGCGTGACGGCCTCGAAGATCTCGTCGAACGTGCCGAAACCGCCGGGCAGCGTGATGAAGCCCTGGGCGTACTTGACGAACATCGTCTTGCGGGCGAAGAAGTAGCGGAAGTTGATCCCGATGTCGACCCACTCGTTGAGATCCGACTCGAAGGGCAGCTCGATCCCGAGACCGACCGAGACTCCACCGGCGAGCGACGCGCCCTTGTTGGCCGCCTCCATGGCGCCCGGACCGCCACCGGTGATGACCGCGAAGTCAGCCGCGGCCAGGGCCTCACCCACCTCGACCGCCATCTGGTACTCGGGGTCGTCGGGCTTGGTCCGGGCGGACCCGAACACCGAGATCGCCGGTCCGAGCTCGGCCAGCGCCCCGAACCCCTCGACGAACTCGGCCTGGATGCGCAGCACGCGCCACGGGTCCGTGTGGACCCACTCGCTGCTGGCACTCGAGTCCAGCAGCCGCTGGTCGGTCGTCGACGACTCCATCTGCCCACGCCGCATCACGACCGGGCCGCGGTGCTGCTCCGGTGGCTGGCCCGCCCGGTTGTCGCCCTCCGGGGCGTCCGTCGCTGCGTTCATGACAGCCAGGCTGTCATCTGGTCGAGACACGAGCGCAGCTGGGCGACCGGCACGAACTCGTCCTGCCTGTGGGCGAGCTCGGGGTTGCCCGGACCGAAGTTGACCGCGGGCACGCCCATCTCGCTGAACCGCGCCACGTCCGTCCAGCCGTACTTCGGGTTGACCACCCCGCCGACCGACGCCACGAACGCGGCCGCGGCCGGCCGGTCCAGACCCGGCAGCGCCCCGGGTGCCGAGTCGTGCACCTCGAGCTCGAAGCCGGCGAACACCTCGCGGAGATGCGACTCGGCCTCCTCGGCAGCACGGTCCGGGGCGAACCGGTGGTTGACGGTCACCGTGCAACGGTCGGGGAGCACGTTGCCGGCGACTCCCCCACTGATCCCGACCGCGTTCAGGCCCTCGTGGTAGGTGAGCCCGTCGATCACCGGTCTGCGGGGTCGGTACGACGACAGCCGGGCCAACACGTCACCCGCCGAGTGGATCGCGTTGACGCCGTTCCACGAGCGGGCCGCGTGGGCCCGCACGCCCCGGCTGGTCACACCGACCGTGATCGAACCCTGGCAGCCCGCCTCGATCACGGCGTTTGTCGGCTCCATCACCACGGCGAAGTCGCCCCGCAGGATCTCCGGCCGCGTCGCGGAGATCAACGTGATGCCGTTGCGGTCCGCCTCCACCTCCTCGCACTCGTAGAAGACGTAGGTGATGTCCCGCGTGGGTTCGGCGAGCGTCGCCGCGAGCGAGAGCGCGACCGCGACACCGCCCTTCATGTCGCATGAGCCGAGCCCGTGGATGCTTGTGCCGTCGGTCCGCGCCGGCAGGTTGTCGTTGAGCGGCACCGTGTCGACGTGACCGGCCACGACGACCCGCTCGGCTCGGCCGAACATCGTACGCGCCACCAGCGAGTTGTGGTGGCGCCATACGTCGAGCCAGCCGACGCCGCTGAGGGCGTCCTCGATCAGGCCGACGATCGACTCTTCGTCGCCGCTGACCGACTCGACGTCGACGAGCGCCGTCGTGAGCCCGGCGATGTCCTGACCGATGTCGAGCGCGGTCATGACGACGTCACGAACGCGCAGAACTCGTTGCCCTCCGGGTCGGCCAGCACCGACCACCCGTCATCGGCGGTCGGTCCGCGCAGCAGCGTCGCGCCTGCGGCGACGAGGTCGTCGACCGCCTCGACGGCGACGTCCCAGTGGACGCGGTTCTTGACGGTCTTCGGTTCGGGCACCGGCGCGAAGCTCCAGCCGTCGAACGGCAGACCGGGCACGTCCTCGAGCCACCACCAGCCTTTCTCCTCGTCACCCCCGAGCGTGGCACCGAACACCTCGGCCCACCAGGCTGCCGCCCGCCCCGGGTCGACGCAGTCGACGGCGAGCTCGTAGAGCCGATAGTCGGCAAGCTTGTCCCGCGCCCGCACGAACGCACAGAACTCGCCACCCTCGGGGTCGGCCATCACGGTCCAGCCCCGGTCCGGCGTCTTCGGCTCCAGCACGGTTGCGCCGAGCGTCACGAGCTCGTCGATGCCGGCGCAGTGGACGTCGATGTGCACGCGGTGCTTGGCGCCCTTCGGGTCGGGTACGACGTTCATCCACACGCGTTGGGCGGGGTCGGTCCCGGTGAGCGTGCCCGCTTCGCCGTCGGGCTCGAACGCGAGGCCGAGGGTCGGGGCCCAGAATCTGCCGAGCGTCTCGTCGTTGCCGGTGTCGATGCAGAGGTCCTTGTAGCGAGCCGTGGCCATCGCCCGATGATAGGTCCCTCTCCTCCGCTCCGGTTGAGGGGTCATTCCGGTCCCGCTCAGGAGTGTTGAGAGGCCATGTCGGCTCGTCCGCGCCGGGCTCCACTCAGTCGGGTGCCTAGCCTTGACACGTGAGTGACGATCTTGATGACCGCCATGCCCCTTCGCTCTATGAGTGGGCGGGAGGCGCTGGCGCGTTTCGACGGTTGATCGACGCCTTCTACGACAGAGTGGAGGCAGACGACCTCCTCAGCCCCATGTTCCCCGGCGGTGTCAGCGAAGAACACCGGGCACACGTGACGATGTGGTGGGTGGAGGTCTTCGGCGGCCCGGCCGACTACACCGAGGAGCTGGGTGGCTACGAGCGGATGCTCGCGCACCACCGCGACCTTGCCATCACGGCGAAACAGCGCTTCCGCTTCGCCACGCTCATGAGCCTGGCTGCCGACGACGCCGCGTTGCCCGGCGACCCAGAGTTCCGGGCCGCCTTCGTGGGCTACCTGGAGTGGGGCACCCGACTGGCGCAGCACAACTCACAAGGCGGGGCAGAGGTGGCCGAGCACGCGCCGGTCCCCCGATGGGGCTGGGGCGTCGCGCCGCCGTACCAGCCCTGAGCCCGACCGCCGCGCTAGCGTGGAGAGGTGAAAGAGACCCGTCAGGCGTGGGGCTTCGGCCTCGCCACCGTCGACGTCAACGACGCGGTCCTCGATGTCTGGTTCCCGGACCCGGCGCTCGGCCCGGCGCCCGACGACTACCACGCGCCGGCGACGCTCTGCGCCCTCGAGGGCACCGACGACGTACGACGGGTGACGCGCACCGTCCTGCACGTGGTCGTCGACGACCTCGACGCAGCCCCCACGAGCACGGCTGACGTCTGGCTTCGGCTGCATCTACTGAGCCACCGGTTGGTGCCGCCGCAGGGGCAGCACCTCGGCGGCATCTTCGCCCTGCTGACCAACGTGGTCTGGACGGACGGCGGGCCATGTGCGGTGGAGGACTTCGAGCAGACCCGGTTGCGGTTCCGCGACGTGGGCCGCACGATGACGGTGCTCGGCGTCGACAAGTTCCCGCGGATGACCGACTACGTCGTGCCGACCGGCGTCCGGATCGCCGACGCGGGCAGGGTTCGGCTCGGAGCCCACCTGGCGCCGGGGACGACGGTGATGCACGAGGGCTTCGTCAACTACAACGCCGGCACGCTCGGCGCCTCGATGGTGGAGGGACGGATCAGCGCCGGGGTCGTCGTCGGTGCCGGCAGCGACGTCGGTGGCGGAGCCTCGATCATGGGCACGTTGTCGGGCGGGGGCAGCGAAGTCATCTCCGTCGGGAAGCACTGCCTCTTGGGCGCGAACTCCGGGATCGGGATCTCGCTCGGCGACGACTGCGTGGTAGCTGCCGGTTGCTACGTCACGGCGGGGACCAAGCTCTCGATGCCGGACGGCTCCGTGGTGAAGGCCCGCGAGCTCTCGGGCCAGCCGGGGTGGCGGTTCTGGCACAACAGCCTGACCGGCGCCGTCGAGGCCGCCCGGCGAGCAGGCGCCGGGGTCGCTCTCAACGACGACCTGCACACCAATGCGTAGGAGTCTTGCGGCGCTTTCCGTCCTCTTCGTGCTCGGCGTCGTGGGAGTGGCGGTCTACCTCGCCGGGCTGGGTGGGCTCGGTCCGCTCGGCGACCCGGAGGGCTGCACGGCAACCGCCGACGGCCACACCACGTCGCTCAGCACGTCCCAGGCGCGGAACGCCTCGCTGATCGCCGCAGTCGCGCAGCGTCGTGGCCTGCCGGCACGCGCCGTGTCGATCGCGCTGACCACGGCGTACCAGGAGTCGAAGCTCGAGAACGTGCGCTACGGCGACAGCGACTCGCTCGGTCTCTTCCAGCAGCGACCGAGCCAGGGGTGGGGCAGCCCGCACCAGATCCTGAACCGGACCTACGCCACGAACGCCTTCTACAACGCCCTTGTGAAGGTCCCAGGCTACGAGTCGATGGACATCACCAAGGCGGCGCAGGAGGTGCAGCGATCGGCGTACCCGACCGCCTACAAAGTGCACGAGCCGGACGGCCGGGTGCTTGCCAGCGCCCTGACGGGCAACAGTCCGGCGGCTTTCACCTGCACGGTCGACAGCCAGTCGCTCGACGTCGAGCGCATGCGCGCCGATGGTCTCACCGCCAGGGCCGACGCCGTTCGGTC
>JBBJMF010000110.1:0-8744 GCA_037719575.1 Nocardioidaceae bacterium | reverse complement strand
CACGACGACGGACCGGGACGCGCTGCTCGACGAGGTACGGCGGGTCAAGGCGGCGGGCTACAGCACCGACATCGGGGAGTACGTGAGCGACATGGGAGGCGTGGCGGCCCCGATCCGCACGTACGGCGGGCTTGGCGTGGGCGCCATCTCCGTCCTGGGCCCGATGGACCGGATCTTCTCCACCCATGGCACCCCGCACCGAGAGATCACCGAGCGAGTGGTGTCGGCAGCCCGAGCGATCTCCGACCAGCTCGGTGAGCTGCGCTGACCATGGCCGACACCTTCGTCGCAGCAATCGACCAGGGCACCACGTCCACCCGTTGCCTGCTCTTCGACCATGCCGGCCGCATGGTCTCGGTCGCTCAGCTCGAGCACCGCCACCACTACCCCCGCCCGGGCTGGGTCGAGCACGACGCCGTCGAGGTCTGGCGAAACGTCACCCGCGTCGTCCCGAGGGCGGTCCGCCAGGCCGGTGTCGACATCGCACAGGTGGCCACCCTCGGGATAGCCAACCAGCGCGAGACCACCGTGGTGTGGGACCCGCGCACAGGGAGACCGGTCGCCCATGCCATCACCTGGCAAGACATCAGGACCGCCGACTTCGTGGAGGCGCTGAAGCAGCGGCCCGAGGCTGCCCTGTTCCGGGAGGTGAGTGGACTCGAGCCGGCGTCGTACTTCGCGGGTCCGCGGCTGCGCTGGCTGCTCGACAACACACCGGGACTCCGCGAGCATGCCCAGGCCGGCCATGCCCTGTTCGGCACGATGGAGACGTGGCTGATCTGCAACCTCACCGGCGGCCGGGAGGGCGGCGTCCACGTCACCGACGTGACGAACGCCAGCCGGACGATGCTGATGGACCTCGCCACCTGCGAGTGGGACGACCGGCTGGTGAGAGCGCTGGACATCCCCCCGGAGATGCTGCCGCAGATCCGCGGGAACGCGGAGGTCTACGGGACCTGCCGGACCGTCCTGCCAGGGGTCAGCATCGGCGGCGCACTGGGAGACCAGCAGGCGGCGCTCGTCGGCCAGACCTGCTTCGACCCGGGCGAGGCCAAGTGCACCTACGGCACGGGTGCGTTCCTGCTCCTCAACACCGGTCCCCAGATTGTGGAGTCGACGCACGGACTGCTGCCGACCGTCGCCTACGACCTGCCGGGGAGCGAGCGGGTCTATGCCCTGGAGGGGTCGATCGCGGTGACCGGCTCGCTCGTCCAATGGTTCCGGGACTCGCTGGAGATGATCTCCTCCGCGCCGCAGATCGAGACCCTGGCCCGCTCGGTGCGTGACAACGGCGGCTGCTACATCGTCCCGGCGTTCTCCGGGCTGTTCGCCCCTCACTGGCGCGAGGACGCCCGTGGAGTCATGGTCGGCCTCACGTCGTACGTCACGAAGGGCCACCTGGCCCGGGCGGTGCTCGAGGCGACCGGCTGGCAGACCCGCGACGTCGTCGACGCGATGAACGCCGACTCCGGACTGGCCATCACCAAGCTCAAGGTGGACGGGGGGATGACGGCCAACAACCTGCTCATGCAGTTCGTCGCGGACGTGCTCGATGTGCCGGTCGAGCGCCCGATGATCGCGGAGACCGTCTCGCTCGGTGCGGCGTACGCCGCGGGGCTCGCCGTCGGCTACTGGGCCGACGTCGAGGTGCTCCGCAGGAACTGGCACCGGGCGGCCCGGTGGGAGCCGATGATGGCCGAGAGCCTGCGCCGGCACGAGCACGCCGAGTGGACCCGCGCCATCGAGCGCACCTACGGCTGGGTCAGGCCGCGCACCGCCGCCTCTTCGGGCTGATGTTCGACATTGTCGTACGAGCGATGTTGACCCATTGCCGGAGCCGGTCCTAGCGTCGCGCTCAGGACCGAGTCACTGGGGCGCGGTCGAGCCTCGAAAGGTGACCCCGTGAAGAAGCTCATCAACTCTGCCGACGATATCGTCAAGGAGTCACTGCTCGGCGTGGCGGCGGCGCACCCGGAGCTCCGCATCGACCACGACAACCGGCTGGTCATCCGCGGGGACTCCCCCGTGAGCGGCAAGGTCGGCCTGGTCTCCGGCGGCGGGTCCGGACATGAGCCGTTGCACGGCGGCTTCGTGGGACTCGGCATGCTCGACGCGGCGGTGTGCGGCGAGGTCTTCACGTCTCCGACCCCCGACCCGATCCTTGCCGCGACGACCGCAGTGGATGGTGGCGCGGGTGTCCTGCACATCGTCAAGAACTACACCGGCGACGTGCTGAACTTCGAGATGGCGGCCGAGCTCGCCGCGGACTCGGGCGTCACCGTGGAGGCGGTCGTCACGAACGACGACGTCGCCGTCCAGGACAGCCTCTACACCGCCGGGCGACGTGGGGTCGGGGTCACGGTCGTCGTCGAGAAGCTCGCGGGCGCGGCGGCCGAGGAGGGTCGCGACCTCGCGGCGGTCAAAGCCGTTGCGAAGAGGGTCAACGACAACGGCCGGTCCATGGGCATGGCGTTGACCTCATGCGTCGTACCCGCCGCCGGAAACCCGACGTTCGACCTCCCGGACGACCAGATGGAGATCGGTATCGGCATCCACGGCGAGCCGGGTCGCTATCGTCGAGACCTGACCTCGGCCAGAGAGATCGCGGAGCAGCTGCTCGACGCGGTCCTCGCCGACTTGCCCTTCGGCTCTGGCGACTCGGTCATCGCGTTCTGCAACGGTATGGGTGGTACGCCGCTCATCGAGCTCTACCTGATGTACGGAGAGTTCGCGAGGATCCTCGAGGCCAACGGCGTCACCGTGGCGCGCTCGCTGGTCGGCAACTACATCACGTCGCTGGAGATGGCCGGCTGCTCGATCACGCTGGTCAAGGCCGACGACGAGCTGGTGGGCCTTTGGGACGCTCCGGTCAACACCCCAGGCCTGCGGTGGGGAGTCTGACCGATGTCCGACGTCACCCTCGCGGGGCTCAGCGACTGGCTCACCCGGGCGCAGCGGTCGATCACCGAGAACCGTGACCATCTCACGGCGCTGGACTCGGCGATCGGCGACGCGGACCACGGCTCGAACCTGACCAGAGGCTTCGACGCGATCGTGGCCAGGCTGGCGGACGAGCCCCCCGTCACGATCTCCAGCCTGCTGCAGACGAGCGGGATGACGTTGGTGTCGACGGTGGGCGGTGCCAGCGGTCCGCTGTACGGGACGTTCTTCCTGCGCATGGCCAAGGCCATCGGAGACGAGGACGGGGCCACCGCGGCGCAGCTCGGCGAGGCCCTTCGCGCCGGGCTCGAGGGTGTGGTGTCCCGGGGCAAGGCCGAGGTCGGCGACAAGACGATGATCGACGCCCTCGACCCGGCGGTCGCGGCGTTCCAGGCCGGGATCGAGGGGGGAGACGACGCCGCGCGAGCCGCGGCCGAGGCAGCTTCGGCAGCCGCTAACGGTCGCGACGCCACTGAGCCGCTCGTCGCACGCAAGGGGCGGGCCAGCTACCTTGGTGAGCGCAGCGCAGGGCACATCGACCCTGGTTCGGCCTCGGTCACGCTGCTCCTGGAGGCACTCGCCGCCGCCTTGAATACGGGCTGAGCAGCCTCGTGGTCGGGATCGTCGTGGTATCCCACTCGGAGCCGCTCGCGACGGCAGCCGTCGAGCTGGCGCTTCAGATGGTCGGTGACGGCCCGCCACCGATCGAGATCGCGGCCGGCAACGACGGTGGTCTCGGCACCGACGCGGTGGCCGTCGCCGAGGCCATCCAGCGTGCCGACGGGGCGAGCGGCGGGACGGGCGTGCTCGTCGTCACCGATCTCGGTAGCGCGATCCTGTCGGCGGAGATGGCTGTCGAGCTCGCTGACGCGCTGAGCGGCGAGGTGCTGCTATCGCGTGCTCCTTTCGTCGAAGGCCTCGTCGCTGCCGTCGTCCAGGCATCGATCGGCAAGGCACTCGCCGACGTCGAGCGGGAGGCCGTTGCGGCCTCGGGCGCGAAGGTCGCCCAGCTCGGCCCCACCGACGGCTCGCCTGACCGCGCCGTCCCCGACTTGCTTGGTGCAGCGCGGGCCTCCGACGAGCTGACCACCCAAGACGTCGAGATCGTCAACCCACAAGGGCTGCACGCTCGACCGGCTGCCCTCCTCGCGAAGGCGGCAGGCGAGCTCATTGCCGAGGTCTCGCTCACCAACCTGGAGACCGGGGCCGGCCCCGCCGCCGCCGACAGCATGCTCGAGCTGATGTCGCTCGGCGTCCGGCAGGGCAACCGCGTCCGGCTGTCCGCCGACGGCCCGACCGCCGCAGCGGACCTGGACACACTCGCGGCGCTCATCGCGGCTGGGCTCGGTGAGGCGGGCGCGCAGTAGAGCGGCGCCGTGCCTGGTCGCGGATACTTAGGGCGATGCCCAAGATCGAGGACGCCCGATGCCTGACATTCGACGTCGCCGCCGACTTCACGCTGCCCTCCTTCGAGAGTCTGTTCCCGACCGGCTTTCGAGTCGAGGAATCGCCCCGGAGCTGGGAGTGCGCTTACGTCGACACGATCGACATGGACCTCCACGCTCAGCACGTGGCTCTCTGCCGATGCGTTGGGTCGAACGAGGACGCCTGGCGCCTCACCACCGGCCAGGACGAGGCGAGTCTGCACATCACGCTGCCGGTGGGCGACGGCACCGAGCCGCCACCGGCAGCACAGGCGCTCGTCTCCGGAGTCTCGCTCGCTCGACCTCTGGTGCCGGCAGCGGTCGTGAGGCACCGCCGCTCGCTGCACCACGTAGTTGGCGGGGACGACGAGCTCGTCCTCGAGGTTGGGGACGACAACGTGCGCGCCACGAGGGCGGGGCGGCCATGTGAAACTGCCGAATGGCGGCAGATCACGCTGCGCGCTGGACCCGAGCACGTGGGGCTGCTCAGCGGAGCCGTCGCGCACCTCGAGAGTCTCGGTGCGAATCGAGTGCAGGAGAGCTCCGAGCTGGCGCGGTCGCTGGGCCTCGCGACACGTCGCAAGGTTCGACGTCCCACGGGGCCAGAGGTCATTACCGCCTATGTCGGCCAGCAGACCCGGGCGTTGTTCGCGGGCGACGTGGCGCTTCGCCACGGCCTCAACCCGGTTCATGAGACGCGCGTCGCCATCCGGCGGCTGCGGAGCACGCTGCGGGTGTTCGCGCCGTACGTGGATGCGACCGAGGCGAGCCGGCTCGACACCGAGCTCGCCTGGTACGCGGGGCTGCTCGGCACGGTGAGGGACGGCGAGGTCCAGCGCGCCCGCCTTTCCGACGCTGTCGACCGCCTGCCACCCGAGCTCGTCATGGGTCCCGTCTCGTCGTACATCAACCAGCACCTGGCGTCCGAGCAGCAGGCGAACCGCGAACGGCTGCTGATCGCCATGGACGCAGAGCGGTACCGTGCTCTGCTGACCACGCTCGCGGGATGGACGACGACGCAGCCCATCGTCCGGACGATCGACGACGACGAGCCCCCAGCACTTGATCGACAGGTGCGGAAGGCGAGCCGCCAGGCGAGCCGTCGACTGGCGGACGCGCTCGACGTCCGAGACCGCGACGACGCCTTGCACCGGGCTCGGAAGGCAACCAAGCGTGCCCGCTATGCGGCTGAGCTGGTCACACCTCTCGGCCTCGCCAGAACCACGGCCATGGTCAAGCACTTCACGGCGATCCAGAAGGCACTCGGCGACTACCAGGACAGCGTCGTCGCTGCCCAGCTGCTCCGCTCGCTGGGTGCCGCCGCAGGGACCACACCCGGTCACAACGGCTTCACCTACGGTCTGCTCTACGCGCAGGAGGTCCAGGCGGGCGAGCACGCGCGCACGAGGGCAGCCTGGCTGCTAGAGCACACACCCGGGCAGCTCGCGGACGACTGACTCGGAGACGGGCCCTCACCTTGTCACGTCGGCCGAGCCGGAGCCTCCAATTCCACCGGAGGCTCCACCCTTCTTCTCTTGTCGTACGTCAGGACCCTCGCTAGCGGGCCCAGAGGACGTGGGTAACGGTCTTGTGCCCGCCTCCGAAGTCCCTCACGAACGTCGAGATTCCCTTGCCGCGGGAACCTTCAATCAGGTGACCCCACGACTTGGGCGTGTTGGCAACGCGCGTACCCGTCTTGCCGTCCGACGTTGCGCCGCCCACCGTTGACGACGAGTCGACGTGGCTGTAGATGCTGACCAACATGTCGTAGTCGTGCTTGTTCGGGTGCTGGTTCGTGCCGGGGCTATTGGTGTAGTCCATGCATGTGCCGAGGTTGGCGTTGTTGAAGTTTTCGTCCTGGTGGTCCAGCCCGAAGGTGTGGCCAATCTCCTGGCAAGTGACCATGTTGCGCCAGGCCGACGTGTTGTACTGAGCTGTATCGAAGTACGTGTCGTTGAGCTTCACGGTGCCCTGGGTGATATGAGTGCCCCCGGTGACCGAGATTGAGGCAATACCTAGCCACCCCCGCTGACCGTAAGAGGCGTTGCAAACCTCAACCCGTCCGAGCCTGGCTACGCACCTCTTGCCAGTGGTGGACCCGGTAACGATCGTGGTGTTCAGGACCGTCGATGCGGTCCAGTCCGAGGAAGCAGTGCCCAAGGACGCGTCCCAGCGGCTGTCGACGTTGTCGCCCAACTTCAACGTGAACGGGTTCGCGGTTCGTGCCCAGTGATAGCCTCCCCATGAGTGCGAGGCCTGAGCAACTGGGGCAGCGAGACCGACGGAAGCCAGCGCTGCGACAGCTGCACAAGCTAGGACTTTTTTGGACATTGTGACCCCTCAAGGTTACATAACGGATACGGCGTGTTACAAACATTCGCCCATCGATCGAAAAAGCGCAAGAGCAGCGAGAAGCCTCTAACCGGCGCTGCGAGTCAACGTGATCGGCATCGAGGTCAACGGAGCGGGATTGGCGAGTAGTAGAAGACAAGGAGCCCGCTGGTAGACGTCAAGGGTCATTGCGGCGGATGAGTGGCCGAGCATCCGTTGGACTGCCTTCACGTGGCCTCCGGCGCGAACGGCCAGACTCGCCGCGGTATGGCGCAGGTCGTGGGGCGACACGTTGTCGAGCCCGGCGGAACGGACGGCGGAATCGAAAACCTGTCGACGCCAGTTCAAGGGACAGGGCACCACCCGACCAAGTGGTGGGTGTGTGGGCTTGCGCTGGCCTCATATGGGCCTGCCATGGGGGCAACGCCGTTTCATCATTCTCGTAAGTCATCGAGCGACCAAAGTTGTGCACTGTCGGCTTGCAACCGAAGAATACTGGTTCAAGCCCGGCAAACTCAGGTCAGCAACGCGCGCCTCCAGAGGATGGCGAGAGCAACAGGAGGACTATCCGTCGGTGACGCTCCGTCGGTCGCGGTGGCCAAGCAGCTGGAGCCGGGCCGGGAGACCGTGTGCCGGTGGGTGGTGCAGGCCGATGTCGACCCCGGCAAACCCGTGATGGTTCATGACCCTCAGTCGCGCCCTGGGTAGCTCGGCTGCAGAATTTGCGGCACTCAGCTCAACGGATGCCTTAACGCAACACTGTCCCCTCGTACCGGTCGTGAGGTCGTCCTCAAGTTGCGTCTGTGAACGTTGACTGCAACAATCAGGGTCCGTGCGGGTTACCTAAGGATCTGAAGTGGACCAAAGATGAGTAGGCCCCCAGTAGTGCCGGGTTGGGTCTCCGGACGTGTGTTCTCGCCCAAGCAGGGGACCTTCGCCGGTGCTTTGGGGACGAGCCGCCTTGTTTAGGGCGGTGGTAGCGACGCTTCTGCTGGGCAGCGGAGCGGCGGTCATTCCGGCCTCGGGAGCGGCGGTCATTCCGGCCTCGGGTGACGTCGGCAATGTTGACCCGTTGGCGGCTCCGAACACGGCGTCTTGGTCGACGAAGTGTAGCTACTCCAAGCAGACCTCCCCGGCCGACCCCATCCGCGAGTTCGGGAGCCCCGGCACGATGATGCATTCGTTCTTCGGCGCGGACGGCGTCACGCGCACCACAACGCCTGCCGATCTGCGCGCTCGGACCAGCAACTTCTGCGCCGTCTCGGTCAACGACCCCCTGCACCCGAGGGTTATGATCCCCGACAACTCGGCCTACTGGTACCCGGCGCTTTACACGACCCGAGCAAAAAGGACGGGCGTCAACCCGTTCTACCTGTTGTCGTACTACCGCAACGCGTTTCTTGACCCACAGACCATTCGACCGTTCCCCCGGGACCTGGCGATGGTGGGCGGGGACTCAAAGGCCACCACCCGACAGGTCAGCAACGTGGCCTACGTCTGCATCGCCCGCAGCGACCAGTCCCGATCCCGGACCACTATCCCCGCCACCTGCCCGATCCAAAACCGCGACAACCCTCCGGTGCCGTACACGCTGCGAGCCACCGTCGCCTTCCCCAACTGTGTCCGCTCCGATGCGAGCCTGCCGAACTACACCCACCGCATGACCTACGCGGTGGCCAACCCGGCCTTCCCAGCGAACTCCGTATGGCCGCTCATCTGCCCTGGTAGATACTCCCCGATCCCACAAATCAGCATCGCGGCACGGTGGCCGCTCACCGCGTTCCCTGTCGTCAACGGCCGCTACGACCTGACCGGGGCCACCCTCTCCTCCGACCTGATGATGATGCAAGACGGCACGATCACCGGCGGCCACGGAACCACCCTCCACGCCGACTTCATGTCCGGCTGGACCGCCCCCGATATCAAGAGCCTCGTCACCAACTGCTTCCACCTTGCCCAAATCAACTGTGGAGCCTTCGGCAACGGAAACCCCTAACCCACGTCGCCGCGCTGAAGAACGGAGCCTGCCCCGGTTCTCCGACACCTGGT
>JBBJMF010000109.1:0-8919 GCA_037719575.1 Nocardioidaceae bacterium | reverse complement strand
GACCGACCACGGACACCCGATCGCCCGGATCGTTCCACTCCGGCCGAGCGCTCTGGATCAACTCGTGCTCGAGGGCCGAGCCTCTGAAGGCGGCGGTGATCTGTTGGCGCTGATGGACGAGTTGGGTTTGCCAGCACCCAGCCGAACGTCCATGCTCGCTTCCGAGGCGCTAGCCGACCTACGTGCAGATGAGAGGTAACACCGCATACCTGGACAGCTCTGCCTTCATCAAGACTGTGATCGAAGAGCCACACTCTGCTGCGATCCGCGATCGCCTCCTCCGCTGGCCGAGCCACGCTTCATCCACGTTGCTTCGCACAGAGTGCGTGCGTGCGCTCAACCGCTCAGGGAATACAAACCGTGTCGGCGAGGCGCGCCGACTGCTCTCGGAGCTTCGGCTGATTCGGTTGGATGAGACGCTGCTGGATCGCGCTGGCGAGCTGGCACCACTGGAACTCCGCTCGCTCGATGCCATCCACCTGGCCGCAGCCCTGGCCATTGGGCCCGATCTCGGCGCCTTGTTCACCTATGACGAGCGGCTCATGCAAGCAGCGATGTCACACGGACTCAACGTCGAAGTTCCTCGCTGAAGGAGAACGCCGAACCCCGTCACAGGATGGGTGCGGGCCGGTAGGCGGCGGCATCCGGATTCTGGCCGACAAGCTTGTCGATGCGCGCCACCACCTGGTCGACCTGGTTGCCTGCCGCGCCGGTGAACGTCAGCGGCTCGGCCACGAGAGCGGCCAGGTCGTCGGCGCTGAGTCGCAGCCGGTCGTCAGCGGCCAGCCGCGAGAGCAGATCGTTGTCGACGGCGCCCTTCTCGCGCATCTCGAGGGCCACCGCCACCGCATGCTGCCTGATCGCCTCGTGCGCGGCCTCCCGGCCAACACCACGTCGTACCGCACCGACGAGCACCTTGGTCGTCGCGAGGAACGGCAGGTAACGGTCGAGCTCGCGCTGCACCACCGCCGGGAAGACACCGAACTCGGCGAGCACCGTGAGCAACGTCTCGAACAGCCCGTCGGTCGCGAAGAACGCGTCGGGCAGTGCCACTCGCCGTACCACCGAGCACGAGACGTCACCCTCGTTCCACTGGCCGCCGCTGAGCTCACTGACCATCGACAGGTGGCCGCGGAGCACGACGGCAAGACCGTTGACCCGTTCGCAGGAACGCGTGTTCATCTTGTGGGGCATCGCGCTCGACCCGACCTGCCCGGCCTGGAAGCCCTCGGTGACGAGCTCGTGGCCGGCCATCAGGCGGATCGTCGTCGCGAGACTGCTCGGGCCGGCGACGGCTTGGACCAGAGCCGAGACCACCTCGAAGTCGAGCGAGCGTGGGTAGACCTGGCCGACGCTCGTGAGCAGCCGTTCGAAACCCAGATGCTGCGCGACCCGCGCCTCGAGGCGCGCGTAGCGTTCGGGGTCGCCGTCGAGCAGGTCGAGCTGGTCCTGACCGGTACCCATCGGACCCTTGATGCCGCGCAGCGGGTAACGGGCTTCCACGTCGTCGAGCCGCTCGAGCGCCGACAACATCTCGTCCGCGATCGTGGCGAAACGCTTGCCGAGGGTCGTTGCCTGCGCCGCGACGTTGTGCGATCGGCCGGTGATGACGAGCTCGCGATGCTGCGCGGCGAGCTCGCCTAGGCGGGCGATCGTGGCGACCATCCTGGCGCGGACGTGGACGAGGGAGTCGCGGATCTGCAGCTGTTCGACGTTCTCGGTGAGGTCGCGGCTCGTCATGCCCAGGTGGATGTGCTGCCGACCAGCCAAGGCGTTGAACTCGTCGATGCGGGCCTTGACGTCGTGGCGGGTCAGGCGCTCGCGGGCGGCGATCGATGCGAGGTCGACGTCCTCGACGACCCGCTCGTAGTCCTCGACGCCGCCGCCGGGCACGTCGACCCCGAGCTCACGCTGGGCGCGCAGGACGGCGACCCACAACCTGCGCTCCGCGACGACCTTGTGTTCCGGGGACCAGATCTCGCGCATCGCGGACGACGCGTACCGCGACGCCAGGACGTTCGCGAGCTCGGTCACGTGGCCATTCTCCCCTATCCGCGTCGCGGTTCGACACTCACGGATGGCTGCACTCCCGTCACCTGACTCCGGGTCGTTGTGGTCAACGGCTCAACGACCGGCGGCGATGTCGGTGCGCCACTGGGCGCCGTCGAAGGCGATGCGCCCGACGCCCGAGTAGGCGAGATCTCGGGCCTCGCCGACGGAGGCGGCGGTCGCGGTGACGGTCAGCACCCGACCACCAGCCGTCACGATCCCACCCTCGCCGCTGGCTGCGGTGCCGGCGTGGATGACGCTAACGCCATCGAGATCGTCCGCGGCCTCGACGCCGGTGATCGGGTCTCCCCTACGGGGTGCCTCCGGGTAGCCGTCCGCCGCCATCACGACGGCGACCGCCGCCCCGGCCTTCCAGCGCAGCTCATCCATCCTGTCGAGCCGCCCCGTTGCCGCCGCCATCAGCACGTCGGCAAGGGGGGTCTCGAGGAGCTCCAGCAGTGGCTGGGTCTCCGGGTCGCCGAAGCGGGCGTTGAACTCGACAACCTGCACTCCTCGGCCGGTCAGGGCCAGGCCGGCGTACAGCAAGCCGACGAACGGCGAGCCGAGGAGCCTCAGCTCGTCGACGCAGGGCTGCAACACCGAGCCGACGACGTCGTCGACCAGGCCGTCGGGCAGCCATGGAAGCGGCGCGTAGGCACCCATCCCGCCGGTGTTCGGCCCCTCGTCGCCGTCTCGAAGCCGCTTGAAGTCCTGCGCGGCGAGCATCGGCAGCACGGTCTCGCCGTCGCAGATACCAAAGAGTGAAACCTCGGGACCGTCGAGATACTCCTCGATCACCACCCGCGCGCAGGACGCCGCGTGCGCCTGCGCGGTCCGCCGATCGGTGGTCACCACGACTCCCTTGCCGGCGGCCAGGGCGTCGTCCTTGACGACGTACGGCTTCCCGAAGGCGTCGAGCGCCGCTTCGACCTCGGCCGCTGTCTCACAGATGTGTGCCATCGCCGTCGGGATCTCCGCAGCTGCCATCACCTGTTTCGCGAAGGCCTTCGACCCCTCGATCGTCGCGGCCTCCCGACCGGGCCCGAAACATGCAACTCCCTTGTCCCGCAACGCGTCTGCTACCCCGGCGACCAGTGGTGCCTCCGGACCGACGACGACGAGGTCCACGCCGAGCTTGCTCGCGAGGTCCGCCATCGCCGTGCCGTCGACGACGTCGCCCGCGTGCAGGGTGGCGACTGACTCGATGCCCGGATTGCCGGGAACCGCGTGCAGCTCACTCACGTCAGGATCTCGGGCGAGGGCACGGGCCAGCGCGTGCTCGCGCCCGCCGCCGCCGATCAACAACACCTTCATGGCAACCCGGTCACCGGTGGCACCGGCTCACACCAGCTCGCGGAGCACGATCGACTGCTCGCGCCCTGGCCCGACACCGATCCCGCAGAACGGTGCACCGGACATCTCCTCGAGGGCACGCACATACGTCTGGGCATTCGCGGGGAGCTCGTCGAACGCGCGGCATCCCGAGATGTCCTCGGCCCAGCCGTCGAAGAACTCGTAGACGGGCTTGGCCGCGTGAAACTCGCTTTGTGTCATCGGAATCTCGTCGTGCCTCGTCCCGTCGATGTCGTAGCCCACGCAAACCGGGACCCGCTGCCAGCCGCCGAGGATGTCGAGCTTGGTCAGGAAGAGGTCGGTCAACCCGTTGATGCGCGACGCGAACCGGGCCACTACCGCGTCGTACCAACCGCAGCGCCGCTCGCGTCCGGTGGTCGTGCCGAACTCGTCGCCCTCTGCACGCAGCCGCTCCCCGTCGTCGTCGAGCAGCTCGGTGGGGAAGGGGCCGGAACCGACGCGGGTGGTGTAGGCCTTGACGACGCCGACGACCCGGTCGATCCGGGTCGGGCCGATCCCGGCGCCCACGCAGGCACCACCGGCGATCGGGTTCGACGACGTCACGAAGGGGTAGGTCCCGTGGTCGACGTCGAGCAGCGTCGCCTGGGCACCCTCGAAGACGACGGTCTGACCCGCGTCGAGCGCCCGGTTGATCACCAGCGACGTGTCGGTGACATACGGTCGAAGCGCCTCGGCATACCCGAGGAACTCGTCCACGACGTCGTCAACGTCGACAGCGCGCCGGTTGTAGACCTTCACCAGCAGTTGGTTCTTCTGCTCGAGGGCCCCTTCGACCTTCTCCCGCAGGATCTTCTCGTCGAATATGTCGCCCACCCGGATGCCCAGGCGGGAGATCTTGTCGGCGTACGCCGGCCCGATGCCGCGGCCGGTCGTACCGATCTTGTTCTTGCCGAGGAAGCGCTCGGAGACCTTGTCGATCGCCGCATGGTAGCTGCCGATGAGATGGGCGTTGGCCGAGATCAACAGCCGCCCGGTCTCAACACCACGATCGGCGAGAGACGTCATCTCCTCGAGAAGGACACCGGCGTCGATCACGACACCGTTGCCGATGACCGGCGTGCAGCCCGGGGTCAGCACCCCGGACGGCAGTAGGTGCAGAGCGTACTTCTCGCCTCCGACGACGATCGTGTGGCCGGCATTGTTGCCACCCTGGTAGCGAACGCAGTAGTCGACCGACTCGCCCAGCTGGTCGGTCGCCTTGCCTTTGCCTTCGTCACCCCACTGGGCACCGACGATCACGATCGCTGGCATGTGCGCACCCTTCCACAGCATCCGGGCGGTTGTCGTCCCCGGACACGAAGACAGCCCCTGCTGCGCGCAACGGCAAGGGCTCTTGCGGCCCTATCGTAGCCGAGGGGCCGCCGGCCCAGCGAACCCACGAGACGAGGACGGATGGACTCGATCACCCTCATCACCAACGCGTCGGCCGGGTCCTCGGACCAGGCCGCACTGGCGGAGGCCGTCAAGGTGCTCGAGGCGGCGGCACCGGTCGCTGTCGTCAGCGCCGACGACAGGGCCGGCACCGAGCGCCTGCTCGCCGACCTGTCCGGCTCCCTCGTCATTGCCGGCGGAGACGGCAGCCTGCACGCCATCATCGGCACCTTGCACCGAAACGGTCGCCTCGGTCATGTGCTGATCGGGCTCGTCCCGCTCGGCACCGGCAACGACTTCGCGCGAGGAGTTGGGTTTCCGCTCGATGACCCGGCGGCCGCATCTCGGGTGTTCCTCGAGGGGGTACGACGCGAGGTGGACGTGATCCGCGACGAGTCTGGTGGGGTGGTGGTCAATGCCGTGCACCTCGGCGTCGGCGCGGATGCGGGCCGCGAAGCCCAACCCTGGAAGGCCAAACTAGGCAAGGTGGGCTACCTCCTGGGCGCGGTCGTGGCCGGGGTCAGGACGCCGGGGTACCGGGTGCGGGTGGTTGCGGACGCCGAGGTGCTGGCTGACGGGCGGCGCAGGCTGCTTCAGGTCGCGGTCGGCAACGGGGCCTTCGTCGGGGGCGGCACGCCGCTGATCCCGGATGCCGACCCGCACGACGGAAGCCTCGACGTCCTGGTGTCGTTCGCCGTCGCACCGCTCGAGCGGCTGCGCTACGCCGTGCGGCTGCGGCGCGGTAGCCACGGGAGGAGCGAGACCGTGGTGACCACGAGGGCACGCGAGGTCTCGGTGGCTGGCGTGGGTCTCTGGCTGAACGCAGACGGGGAGCTCGAGGGGCCCGTCACCGAAAGACGATGGACCGTCGAGCCGAGGGCGTTTGCGATGATGCTGCCGACCTCGCCGGCGCGGCACCCGCAAACGTGAAGCGCCACCGACATGCGCCGAATGGCCGCGGACCCGGACAACGTGCACAATAGAGGCACCTTGGACGCGACCTCGGAATCGGCGCAGGGGACGACTCCGAGGTTGCGCCCTTGGCATGATGGGGTCCATGAGCTTCAACGACCTCCTCGGCGGCCCGCCACCCACACTGCTTCCACCTGACCCCGCGGCATCGGTCATCGCCTCGGACGCGGCGCCGGCCGATGCGGCGGCGTCGTACCCTTCCTCGTCGCTCGCCTGGGCTTTCCTCGCAGAGGAGCGTCAGGCGAGTGGCGACGTGCTCACGTCGTACGCCTTCGCCAGGGTGGGCTACCACCGCGGGCTCGATGCGCTCCGCCGCAGCGGGTGGAAGGGGTTCGGGCCGATCCCGTGGTCGCACGAGCCGAACCAGGGCTTCCTGCGGTGCCTCGGGGCGCTTGCCCTCGGCGCGGAGCAGATCGGCGAGGACGACGAAGCGGCACGCTGTCGACAGTTCCTGCTCGACGCCGACCCGTCCGCCCCGCGGCCCTGACCGGGTCCGTGCTCCGGTCAGGACACATCCGCTCGCTGGGTCCGGCTGCGCCAGACCTCGACTGCTACCGGCACCAGCGACACCACGACGATCGCCACCAGCATCAGCTCGATGTTGTTGCGTACGAAGGAGATCCGGCCCAGGAAGTAGCCCAGCAGCGTCACGCCCGACGCCCAGGCGACGCCCCCTATCGCGGAGTAGGTCACGAACCGTCGCATCGACATCTGCCCGACTCCGGCGGCCAGCGTGATGAAGGTCCGGACGATCGGCACGAACCTCGCCAGCACGATGGCCTTGTTGCCATACCTCTCGAAGAAGGCGTGCGTCTTCGCGACGTACTCCTGCTTGAAGAACCGCGAGTCCGGCCGGTCGAAAAGCGCGGGCCCGACCCGCGCGCCGACCAGGTAGCCCACCACGTTGCTGAGGACCGCCGCCACCGACAGGACGAGGCAGGCAGCCCAGATCGGCGCGTTTACCGACTCGTTCTCGGCGATCAGCAGTCCCACCGTGAACAACAGCGAGTCGCCGGGCAGGAACGGGAACAGCCAGCACTCCACGAAGATCACGAGCACGGCGCCCCACAGGGCATAGGCGCCGAATCGGTCGAGGAGAGTCTGCGGGTCGAGCAGCCCGCCCAGCAGCGCGGGGTGCTGCAGCAGCGAGACCATCTTGCGAGCCTAGGCGATCAGGCAGTGGTGAACGGCACGCCAGATCGCGAGGCGGTGGTCTCGTAGAGTTCTCGGGTGAGTGACGGCGGCGGGTCGACGAGCGGGTACGACGTCGGAGTGGGTCCCTGGAGCGGTCCCTGGCCGGACGCCGCCCACCTGGACCCGACCCTCCTGGCGGAAGGCGACCGGCGCAACGTCGCCGACCGCTACCGGTACTGGCGTCTCGAGGCGATCGTCTCCGACCTCGACGCCCGACGTCATCCCTTCCACGTAGCCGTGGAGAACTGGCAGTACGACCTCAACATAGGTTCCGTGGTCCGCACCGCCAACGCCTTCCTTGCTGCCCGGGTGCACATCGTCGGGAACCGGCGGTGGAACCGGCGCGGGGCCATGGTCACCGACCGCTACCAGCACATCGACCATCACGGCAGCGTCGAGTCCTTCGCGGCCTGGGCGGCCGGCGAGGACCTGCCGATCGTTGGCGTCGACAACCTGCCAGGGGCGACCCCCATCGAGTCCGCGCTGCTGCCTTCCCGGTGCGTGCTGGTGCTGGGTCAGGAAGGCCCGGGGCTGAGTCAGGCGATGCGCGGCGTCTGCGGGACGACGTTGTCGATCGCGCAGTTCGGGTCCACGCGCTCGATCAACGCCGGTGCCGCCGCGGCGATCGCTATGCACACCTGGGTCCGGCAACACGTCGCACCGGAGCGGGCACTGGCAGCCACGCATCCGACCGGAGATACTGAGGGCATCGACGCGCCCGCTCACCAAGGCGTCGTCCAGCCCGCCCACCACGACGGAGTATGAGATGCCCCTCGCCACGCCAGAGGTCTACGCCGCGATGCTCGACAAGGCCAAGGCCGAGCACTTCGCCTACCCCGCCATCAACGTCACCTCGTCGCAGACGCTGCATGCGGCACTCCGCGGTTTCACCGAGGCGGGCAGCGACGGCATCGTGCAGGTCTCGACGGGTGGCGCCGAGTTCCTCTCAGGCGCCACGATCAAGGACATGGTGAGTGGCTCGCTCGCCTTCGCGGCCTTCGCGGCCGAGGCGGCGAAGCCGTACCCGGTGAACCTAGCGCTGCACACCGACCACTGCCCGCAGGACAAGCTCGACGGTTTCGTGCGGCCGCTCCTGGAGGCGTCGAGGGAGCGGGTCGCCGAGACCGGGCTGCCGATCTTCCAGTCCCACATGTGGGACGGCTCGGCCGTGCCGCTCGAGGAGAACCTCGAGATCGCCAGGGAGCTGCTCGAGCTGGCCGCTGCGGCGCACATCGTCTTGGAGATCGAGGTGGGCGTCGTGGGTGGCGAGGAGGACGGTGTCGAAGGCGGCAGCGGCGACAAGCTCTATTCCACGCGCGAGGACGCGGTGCGCACGGCTGCCGCGCTGGGCCTCGGCGAGAAGGGTCGCTACCTGACCGCGTTGACGTTCGGCAACGTGCACGGCGTCTACAAGCCCGGCAACGTGAAGCTCCGACCGGAGATCCTCAAGGAGGCGCAGGAGGCGGTCGCGAAGGAGCACGGCCTCGGCGATGACGCCAAGCCGTTCGACCTCGTCTTCCACGGCGGGTCGGGCTCCCTGCTCGAGGAGATCCGCGAGGCGCTCGACTACGGCGTCGTGAAGATGAACGTGGACACGGACACCCAGTACGCCTTCACCCGGCCGATCGTCGACCACATGTTCTCCAACTACTCCGGTGTCCTCAAGGTCGACGGCGAGGTGGGGGACAAGAAGGTCTACGACCCCCGCTCGTGGGGAAGGTCAGCGGAGGCGGGGATGGCGGCGCGGGTGACGCTGGCCTGCGAGAACCTCCGCTCGGCAGGTACGTCGACGCACGCGTGACACCGAGGGCGGCTCGCGGGTGTAGCCCGAGCTCGCCGCCAGCGCCCCGTTAGCCCCCGCCCTCGCCCGCGCCCCGTTAGCCCCGCCCTCGCCCGCCGCCAGCGCCCCGTTTGCCCGCGCCCTCGCCCGCGCCCGCCCGCGTTTGCCTGGCTAGCCAC
>JBBJMF010000108.1:0-8941 GCA_037719575.1 Nocardioidaceae bacterium | reverse complement strand
GCTGCTGACCGCACGACAGACCGCGCGGTACCTCACGATGCCCGAGAGCACCCTCAACACCTGGCTCGCCATCAGCTCCGACGAACCGCTCGTGCACGCCGTTGCACCGGAGCGACGCGGATGGCCCCGCGTCCCGTTCGTCGGCATCGTCGAGGCCCACGTGTTGCGCGCACTGCGCGTCGTCGGCATGCCGATGGACGAGATCCGCCGGGCCGCAGCGATCGTCCGGGCCGAGTTCGACGATCCCTTCGTCCTGGCCAAACGGCGCATCGCCACTGACGGAGTCGCCGTCTTCGTCCGCCTGGCCGACGAATCCATGGTCCGAGCCCGTGACCACCAACACGCCATCAAGGAAGTCCTCGAGAGTCACCTGCACGACATCGAATGGGACACCGGCACCGCCATACGACTCCGACTGCCCCGCTACCCCTCCAGCGCCGAGGTCGTCATCGACCCCCGCTTCGGCTGGGGCTCCCCGGTACTGACCGCCAACAAGGTGAAGGTCTCCGACGTCGTCGCACTCTGGCGCACGGGCGAACCGATCAGCGCGGTCGCCGAGGAGTACGACCTGACGGAGACCGTCGTCGAAGATGTCCTCCGACAAGCCGCCTGAAGTTCTTCCTCGACCGCAGCTTGGGAAAGACCTCGGCACGCAGACTGCGCGCCGCCGGACATGTCGTCCACCTCATCGCCGAGTTCTACCTCCGCGACGCCCAGGAGATCGGCGACGCCGAATGGATCACCGAGGGCTGCCGCCAGGGCTGGACCCTGCTCACCAAGGACCGCCGGATCCGCTGCCGCACCGACGAACTCGGCGCCCTGACCAGCGGTCACCTGTTCTGCCTCACCGATGGCAACGCCACTCTCGACCAGATCGCCCAGCGCTTCCTCGACGCGATGCCCGCCATCCACCGCGCCGTCCAGCGCACCGAGATCGGCTTCTGGCACGTCCACGCTGGTGGCCGCATCACCAGAATGTGGCCCTGAACGGCAATCGCGCAACCATGCCGATGACGAACCACAGATCCCGGCAGCCGATGAGCGCGGGGCAACGGTTCAACTCGATCCTGCTCCGCGCTGAGCTGGACCGCAGGCCACAACTGCATCTCGACACGTCCCACGCGCGATCATGATCGGCGGCGCGCACGCGTCGCTTCGACGGGTCTCGGTACGGTCGGCGTATGCACAAAAGTGTCCCGCCCGAGGACCGCGGCGGCCGGACCGAGGTCTCGGCACGCGCGGATGCAGAACCCGGGCCCACCTCGACCGTCGCCGACGTCGCCCGTGACTGCGCACTCCTCACCCGGGCCCGCGCCGTGGCCGCGTTCGTCGGCCCCGGGCGTCCGGTCACCGCGAAGGCGGTGCTGCGCCGCGCCGACATCCCCGCGGCATGCGCGGCGGCCGGGTTGCCCAATCCAGGACGCGTGGTCAGCGCCGCGCACGTGCCCGCGCTGCACCGGGCCTGGACCGCCGCCCAGGGAGCCGGCCTGCTGACCGTCGGCGCAACGCAGGCGCGCGCCGCCACAATCACCGACGACCCGCTCGAACAGTGGCAACACGGTGTCGCCGCCGTACTGCGCGCCGAGTCCGACGATCCCGAACGCCGCAGCGCCATCCTCGTCTGCGCCGCCGCCCTCGACGTCCTCACCACCTCCCCCGGCCTCACCGACCCCCGATACGGTGACGCCCTCGACGGCCTGCTCGAGCTGCTGGACCTGCGCGACCGGTGGTCCATCGGGTACGCGTTCCGTCGCGGCCTGCTCCCCGAGACCGGCGCGCTCGAGGTGCTCGTCGAATGCGGCGCCCTCGACCCCACCACCCGCACGGTCACCCCTCTCGGAAGGTGGGCCCGTCCCGAGCTCGACCACCTGCCGGCCCCGCGCACTACATGGGCCGACGACGACGTGCTCGAACTGCGGATCGACCTCGACCGGTTCCGGCCCCCGGTCTGGCGTCGCGTGCGCCTGCCCGCCACGACCACCCTCACTGAATTCCACGAGATCATCCAGATCCTGTTCGAGTGGGACGGCGACCACCTGCACGTCTTCACCGTCGACGGCATGAACTACGCCGACCCGTACTACGAGCTCGACGAGTGCGCTGACTCCGACCAGCTCGCCCTCGCCGACGCCCTGCCCCGCGCCGGCGCCCGGTTGTCCTACCGCTACGACCTCGGCGACTGCTGGGACCACACCGTGCTCCTCGAGACCGGTGGTCCCGCCGCCCCGACCCGCCCCACCTGCATCGCCGGCCGGGGCGACGCACCCGTCGAGGACTGGCCCGACGAACACCCACCACCCCAACCGTTAGACCTCCCCGCCCTGGACCGCGCACTGTCCCGGCGAGTGAGCCGCAGATGACGGGCCAACCGGGCCTGTTCGACCTACCCGACCCACCACCCACCCCCACCGTCCGCGCGCCGCGCGGTCGCGGACGCCGCGGCGAGCACTGGACCCGCACCGTCGCCGCCGACCTGCACGTAGTCGACCGGCGCGCCCTGCGCGACGCGGCGCACCAGCGCCTGTCCGAGGGCCTAACCATCGACCTCGGCCCCACCGACGACACGGACGACGACCCGGACGAGGACCTGCTCGACCCGCACGAGGAGATCGCGAACAGCGACGCCGCAGCCGTGCGCTGGTGGATCGAACCCACCACCGGCACCTGGCCCCAGCTCGCCGAGGCCCTCCGGCTTGACGCCGTCGACCTCGACTGCGACGACCTCGACACCACCGACGAGAACCCACGCCAGGTCCGGGCCCACTGGTCGGTGACCGTCACGATCACCGACATCGACCTCCTCCGCACGCAGGTACCCGGCCAGGGCGACTCGGACGACACCTTCCCCGAACTGTGGAACCACGCCGCCGACCCCTTCGCCCCACTTGCCGGCCTGCCCGGTGTCACGTGGGCACCGCTTTCCGTCGAGGTCCTCCGGGGGCGCTGATCCTCCGACCGACATCCGGGACCCGCGACGCCGCTCCGCCAGCCGTGGCCGAAGCTCGAGCCACACCGCGGGTCGATGGCGAGTCGTCGGTGTCGCGGGGGTCGGTGTCGCGGGGGTCGGTGTCGCTGACGCGACGCCCGTCGAAGCGGACCTATCGCCCGTGCCCACGCCGGACTGGGCGACAGGGTCTCAAATGCACCGGCTGAGCCGGTTCGCCCGTGGGACCTGGACGACCTCCCTGCGGAGAACGTCCTCCTCGGCTGGACGGACGGACGGACCGACCTCGGCCCCGCCGAACCCTGGTGGACCGGGCATGGACGAACCCGGCAACGGTCCTGCAGTCCGTCCGCCCGCGGTCGGGCCGACGTTCCATCCGAGGACGAGACGTTGCGATAGCAGATGAACAGACAGGTGTACTGATCACTATACTCGTGCAGTGGTCCACGAGCAGTGGGAGGTATGGGTAGCCAACGAGGTACGTGACTGGCTCAACACCCTCGACCCCGCCACCCACAGCCGGGTCGTGCAAGCCATCGGACACCCTCGCCGACACCGGACCAGGCCTGGGCCGTCCCCTCGTCGACACCATCCGCGGATCGATCATCGCCAACCTCAAGGAGCTCCGCCCCGGCACCGTCCGGATTCTGTTCGCCTTCGACCCGTGGCGATCCACGATCCTGCTCGTCGCCGGGGACAAGGCCGGACGATGGAAGACCTGGTATACCGAGGCGATACCGCTGGCCGAGTACCGCTACGAGCGATACCTGAATGAACGATCCCAGGAGGAGGGGCAATCATGAGCAGCCACGTCGCCTGGCGCGACATCCGCGCCACCCACGTCGAGCGGGCCGGTGGCGAGGCCGCGGTCGACGCCGGTAAGCGCGAACTCCTCGCCGAGGTCGTCGGCCATCGTCTCGCCGAGATCCGCCGCTCCCGTGGCCTGACCCAGCAGCAGGTCGCCGACCACATGGGTGTCACCAACGGCCGCATCTCCCAGATCGAACGCGGCAAGGTCTCCGGACAAGACGTCCTCGCCCGCTACGCCCTCGCCCTCGGCGGCCGCCTGCACCAGGCGATCTACTTCGACGACGGCGACATCACAGCCATCGCCTGAGCCTCGCCCGCCTGTGGTGGCGCACAACGGGGTAACAAGCATATGCGAACCAGAACCTGTCCGTCACATCCCCGCCGCCGTTGACGCCGACATGGCACTCTACGTGGCCGACCTGGCCAAACTCAGCCGTGTAGATAACGCGCACGACGCCCCTCGGACACGCGTGTTATCCCTACCGATCGGTCGGAGAGTGACGTCGACGACCTTCGGCCGCGGGTCGTACACCATCTCCAGGCCCAGCGCGGCGTAGAGCTGCTCCAGCTCCGCCGGGTCGGCCTTGTCCAGGGCCGGACCGATGCTTCCCAGCTCGTTGACGAGTGCCGCGACCTCGGCTCGGCTCAGCGCCCGGTTGGCCGGCAGCTGGTCGAGGTCCGCCCGCGCGGCCTGGCGCTCCTCCTGCACCCGGTTGATGGCGTCGACGAGCGCCGCGGGGTCGGCGCCGGCCTCGATGGCGGCCTGGAGCCGCCGCAGCCGCGTCTCGGCGTCGTCGAGCCTGCGCTTCGCCTGCTGCTGGCGCGCGTCCTGGCCGGCGTCGCTGTCGGCCGCGAGCAGCTGGTCGATCGTCTGCTCGCGGTGGTCGGGGTCGAACAGCGTGCCGATCCATTCGTTCACCGGGGAAAGCACGGCGTGCTCGGGCAGGTAGACGTTCTTCGGGTGCTCGGCGAGGACGGGAGAACCTGGCGCGATCGTCCTCGCCGCGCAGCGGTAGTAGGTCCGGTTCTGCCTCGGCGTGCCTTCGAGCCGGCGCTTGCACAGGGCGCAGCGGACGCGGCCGCGCAGCGGGTAGGCATGCTTGGTCGCCTTGGGCCCGCGTTCGAGCTTGGCGCGCGCCTGGAGTCCCCCGGCGCCGCGCGAGCGGCGGAGCAGCTGCGCCTCGGTGAAGTCCGCCACGGACACGAGCGCGGGGTGGGCCGGCTCGCGGGAGCGCACGACGCGATCGGGGCTCGACCGGCGGAACTTGACGACGTGGCCTGCGGAGACGTCCTCGGGGTCGAGCAGCATCTCCTTCTTGGTCCATCGGCCGAAGAACGCGTAGCCGGTGTAGCGGGGGTTCTCCAGGATCGCTCGTACGACGCTGCCCTGCCAGCCGTCCGCGAGCCGGTGCCGGTTCTGGTCCGGGCGCCGGGCGGCGGGGCACGGGATTCCGTCGCGGTTGAGACCGGTCGCGATGGCGCGGTCACCGTAGCCATCGAGGTACTCGGCGAAGATTCGGCGCACCACGTCGGCCGTGAGCTCGTCGACTGCGAGCACCCGCAGCCGGAATCCCTCGGCCGCCTTCCGCGGGTTCGGGTGCGGGCCGGCGTCCACCACCGTGTAGCCGTAGGGCGCGCGGCCGCCCTGGTGGCGTCCCTCGTTGACGACCTGGGCGTCCATGGCGGCGCGCACGCGGGCCTGGATGTGCTGGCGCTCGGACTCGCTCATCCCGCCGAGCACGCTCATCAGCATCTTGTGCGACGGGTTGCGGTTGTCGAACTTGCTGCCCAGCTCGGGCACCCACAGCTCGACGCCGTAGGCCTCGAATCGCGGTGCGATGAGCGAGAACTGGTTGCCGAACCAGCAGCGGGTCCCCTCCCCCACGACGAGGGCGCTCCAGCCGCGGTCGGGGTCCTTCAACGCCGCGAGGAGCTGCTGGCCCTCGTGCCGCCGCTCCCACGGCACCGACCGGGACTGGCCGGTGTCGAAGTACTCGGCGACCAGCGTCGCGCCGAGCGGCTCGACGAACTTGCGGGCGTTCCCGAGCTGCCACCCGCGCGACGTCTTCGGGTCCTGGTTGTCCTCGGTCGAGCAGCGGCCGTAGAACGCGATCGGGCCGAGACCCTCGTCCGGCACGACGTCCTCGCCGCCGCCCTGCACGCCATCACCCGCCACCCCCCGGACCCCAGCTGGTCCGCCGTCCTCGTCGACGAGGTCCAAGACCTCACCCTTCTCGGGATCCGGCTCTGCCGCGAACTCGCCGGCGACGGCATCGATGCGCTGTTCCTCGTCGGCGACGGCCAACAAGCCCTCTACCCCGGCGGGTTCACCCTCGCCGAGGCCCGCGTCTCGGTCACCGGCCGCGCCGTTGTCCTGCGCACCAACTACCGCAACACCCGCCAGATCATCGACTCCGCCCGACAACTCGTCGCCGACCGAGACTTCACCGACCTCGACACCACCACCGAACCCGGCCACCGCGACATCGAAATCCTCCGCGACGGCCCACCCGTCCGCCACCAGCACGCCCCCCACCCCCACGGCCTCGCCCTCCTCCTCCGCCAAGTCATGAGATCCGACGCCGCCACCGGCATCCGCTGGGGCGACATGGCCGTGCTCTGCCACACCCACGCCCACCTGGACGACATCACCCGACGACTCACCGCGCTCGGGATCCCCCTACGCCCGCTCAGCGACTGGGACGGCGAACCCGACGACCATGTCAAGATCGGCACCATCCACCGCTCCAAAGGCCTCGACTTCGCCGCCGTCTACCTCCCCGACCTCACCCCACCGCGGAACCCACCGACATTGGCCGCCACCACCGAATCCAGCGACTGGGACGTGCTGCACGCCCAACGCGAGTATGTCGCCCGCACCCGCCCTCGTGACCGGCTCTGGATCGGCAGGATCCGGTCGAGACACGCCCCCACCCCATCCACCGAGCACCCGAGAACCTGATCTTCACCCTCCCGATTCCCGCCTTCCCTGCTGACCGGGCAACACCGCAGCCCGGTCGGCTACTTCAACACCGGCGGTCTCGAGCTGCCCCACTCGCAGGTGCTGGCCACCTGGGCTGCCGCCTACCCTGGTGCCCGGGCCGATTTCTCGTTTCAGTCCCAACCTGGCCAACCGCACGGCACATCGTTCGGGCTGAGTTCACCCAACCGGCAAGGTAGCCACACGATCACCGGCGAAACGGCCATCCCATCCCCGGCAGGACAGCCACAGCAGGTCCGTCGAAAGGTGCCTGGGCGGATGCTTGATGCCCACGACCTGTACGCTCGCCGCTCTCATGAACGCGTGATCGCGGCGCTGAGCGACACCAGGGTGGTCGTCCTCAACGGTGCTCGGCAGACGGGCAAGAGCACCCTTGCGCGCCTGGTCGCCCATGGCCGGCCGGGCACCGAGATTCGATACCTCGACGACGCTGCTGTACGGGCCGCGCGGCCGACGCCGACCCCACCGCGTTCGTCCGCCACGACGGTCTGCTGGTCATCGACGAGGTCCAGCGCGTCCCCGATCTCATCCTCGCCATCAAGCACGCGGTCGATCTGAACCCTCGGCCCGGCCAGTTCCTGCTCACCGGATCCGCGCGGCTGTTCGCCCTCCAGCAGATCCCGGACCTGCTGCCGGGACGATCGGAGACGATCGAACTGTGGCCCTTCTCGCAAGGCGAGATCGACCGTAGCTCCGAGGGATTCGTCGATGCCGTCTTCGAGTTCGGCCAGGATCTCGCGGCGCAGCCGTCCACCCTGCACCGGTCCGACTACCTCCAACGCGCGCTGGCCGGTGGCTACCCGGAGGCCGTGCGCCGCACGGACCTGGGCCGGCGGGCGCGGTTCTTCGAGTCCGCGATCTCCGATCTCATCAGCCGCGACGTCCCCCAACTCAGAGACATCGGGCGACCGGCCGACATGCGCCGCCTGCTGGGCGCCGTCGCCGCACAGATGGCTTCGCTCGTCGTCCCCGGCACCCTCGCGGGCCGGCTACAGATCCCGGCGAACACCCTCAAGCGCTACCTGGACCTGCTGGAGCTGCTCTACGTCGTCCACCGGGTCCCGGCCTGGTCCACCAACCTCACCACCCGGGCTGTCGCCAACCCCCAAGATGATCGTCACCGACTCCGGCCTCGCCAGGCATCTGGCCGGCATCACGATGAAACGCGCCGCCCACCCCACCGCACCGGTCGGCCCGATCCTGGAGAACTTCGTGCTCAGCGAGCTGGCCCGCCAGCTCAGCTGGACGACCGAGCCGATCAGGCTCTACCACTACCGCGACCGCGACGGCTACCAGGTCGACGCGGTGCTCGAACACGCCTCGGGCGACGTCATCGCCATCAAGGTGAAGGCCACCGAGACCGTCCGCGGCGAGGACTTCCGGGGAATCCGACACCTGGCACGACGGCTCGGTCATCAACTGATCGCGGGAATCGTCCTCTACGCCGGAGTCCAGCCACTCCCGTTCGGAGACCGGCTGCGGGCCCTCCCCATCTCCACCCTCTGGACCAGCTGAAGGCATCAGATGCAGGGGCGTTGCTGGCATGCTCTGCTCGCATGTGGACGACCACGCCCTCGAGGACGGACTGTCGGGGCTGCGGGCCGCCGCGTCCGTCGAGGAGCTGCACCGGCTGGTGGTGACGCGGCGGGTGAGCGGCAGGAGCACCCGGCACCAGGAGGCGGTCGAGCTGTTCGTGCACCACCACAGCGACGATCCGGGCGGGGCGGTCGACACGGCGGTGCTGCTGTGCACCGAATGGCGGTGGAACCGGTGTACGGCGAAGCTGATCGTCGGCATCTGCGCCACCGGCATCCTCGATGACCTCGCACTCGACGAGCTCGCTGACCGGTTGCTGTGGCCGGACCGGCCACGGGTTCGCCACCCGCTGTCCTGGCTCGGGCTGGACTGGACGGCGCTCGATCTATCGAGCGGCACGGTCGTCGGCCACGGTGTTGACCAGGACCGCCCGGTCGACGTGGCGGACTCGCTGAGCGACGGCGACGCCCAGCGTGCGATCAATCTCGGCCTGGCCAGCGGGCGGGCGCAGGTCCGCAAGGTGGCGCTGCGGGTCCTGGCCGACCGGATCGACGCGGTGCGCCGGGCCGCTCCGACCCCGACGCCTTGATCCGCCGCTGGGCACCCGAGCTGCAGGCCCAGACCGACGCGCCACCTTCGGGGCTGTTCTG
>JBBJMF010000107.1:0-8981 GCA_037719575.1 Nocardioidaceae bacterium | reverse complement strand
TCGCGTTCACGACGATCCACATGATCGGGAAGATCCCGAACGTCGCACCTTCACCTGCGGTGCTCAACGCCTGACCGACCGGCATCGAGTAGACGAACACCGCCACGATCAGGGCGACACAGAGCGAGGCGAGTCCGGCCCACTGGGCCTTGACCTTCAACACTCCAAGCAGCAGGAAGATGGTCAACAGCGGCAGGACCGCGAATATCGTTGACAGGGCGAGTGAGTTCCCCACCGGGTCGAAGATCTGCTCGTACATCAGTGGTCTCCTACGTAGTCGACGATGGGTTTTGGTCTGCGCTGATCAGGGAGAGGTCGGTCCCGCGAATCGACGCGTCGAGCAGCTGGACGGGATGGAACAGTGGTACCCCGGCGTCGAGGTAGCGACGGATCTGCAGCAGGCAGCCCGCGTTGGAGGTCACGACGGCATCGGGCCTGGTCTCCTCGATGTGCTCAACCTTGCGCCGACCGAGCCGCTCAGCCGGCTCGGGCTGGACGAGGTTGTAGATGCCTGCCGAGCCGCAGCAGATCTCAGCCTCGGGGATGTCGAGCACCCTGAGCTCTGGGATCGTCGCCAGGACCGCCCGGGGTTGAGCGGTGATGCCCTGGGCGTGGCCGAGGTGACAGGCGTCGTGGTACGCGACCCGACCCGGGACGGGATGACGTGGTGCGACCGAGCCCAGCTCGTCCAAGAGCTCGGAGATGTCACGCACCTTGGCCGAGAAATCCGCTGCCCGGTCCGCATAGTCCGGGTCGTCGCGGAGCAGCACCCCGTACTCCTTCATCGACGAGCCGCACCCGGCGACGGTCACCACGACCGTGTCCACCTCAACGGACTCGAAGGCGTCGATCAGGTTCCTGGCTCGCGCAATCGCCTCGGGTTCGCGTCCCGCATGGCTGGACAATGCCCCGCAGCACTGCTGGCTCCTCGGCGCGACCACGTCGCAACCCTCCGCCGCGAGCACCCGCGTCGCTGCGGCGTTGACGTCACCGAAGAAGACGCGCTGCACACATCCGGACAAGATCCCGACACGACGACGCGACGGCCCGACCGCCGGTGTGAACGCCGGTTGACGGGCGACAACGCTGCGCATCGACAGGTCTGGGAGAAGGGCCTCCATGGCGCGGAGCCGAGCCGGAAGACGTTCGAGCAGCCCGGTGGCATCAAGCAGGCGGTGGAGCCCCAGCCGCTGGTACAGGGTGCCGAAGAATGCCGCCGCCCGCAGCCGCGAGGGGTAGGGGAAAAGGCTGAAGATCATCGTCCTGAACAGCTTGTCGGCGCGCGTACGCTCCCAGTTGCGCTCGATCTGAGGCCGCACCGCCTCGATCAGCTGGTCGTACTTCACGCCGGACGGACAGGCTGTCACACACGCCATGCAACCGAGGCAGGCGTCGAAGTTACCGACGAACTCCTCGTCCATCTCCACCTCGCCGGCCTTGCCTGCCTTCATCAGGTAGATGCGACCGCGCGGGGAGTTCGTCTCGATGCCCTCCAGGAGATAGGTGGGGCACGTCGGGAGGCAGAACCCGCAGTGCACGCAGTCGTCTATGAGCTCACCACTCGGTGGGTGCAACAGGTCGAAGACACCAGCGACCGGGCCCTGCTCGGCCTGCATGCCCGCCGTCATGGCACCAGAGTCGTCGCCTCCATCGGTATCTCCTCGGCCCGTGTCCTCGGATCGACGGGCTGTCTCCTGCGGCATCTGGTCTCCCGTTCGTGGGCGGTGGTGCGTTCGGTGGTGGCGGATCGGCGCCGCTCAGTACCAAGGGTGGAAGCGTTGCGGCGCGAACCGCCCCACCGGGTCGAACTGCGTCTTGATCCGCTTGAGCACCTCGACCGTCGACGGCGGTGGGCCCAGCGCGTCGACGAGCTCGTCGACCTCGAAGGAGCGGCTGCGCAGCAGGACGCTGGCTCCTTGGGCGAGTGCGCGTTCGCGCAGCTCGGTGAACGCCGTCGCATGGCCCTGGGCATCGCCGCCACGGATCCGGACGGTGTGCATCCCCAACGACACGCTGGAGATCAGGCGGGCCTCGACGTCGGCGGCGGCGGCGATGTCGAGGGCGTCGGAGGTGAGACCGCCGAGCCTGGTGGGCAGGGTGCAGATGCGTACGACCGTCTCTTGCTCCTCGCCTCGAACGGCGGCGGCATGCTCCTGCCAGGAGGTCTCGGCGTCCTCATCGGACAGCTGACGGGTGGTGACGCCGAGCCCGTCGAGCATCGAGGTCAGCTGAGAGCGGGAGCTGTCGAGGTAGCCCGCGGCACCTTCGGTCTTGACCAGGAGCGTTCCGGAGCCGGACTGGCTGATCCATTCCACAGCTGACGGCTCGAACGGGCCGGCTGCGATCGCGACGGCCGCCGCGGTGGCTTGGTCCGCATCGGCCGTACCGGTGATAGTGAGGGCGCCAGATGGCCGCGGGTGCAGGCGTACGACGACCTCGGCGATCATCGCGAGGCTGCCCAGCGACCCGTGCACGAGCTTGGCGAGGTCATAGCCGGCGACGTTCTTGATCACGTGACCGCCTGCACGAGCCACCGTGCCGTCGGCCAGGATCAGGGTGACGCCGATGACGAGGTCGCGAATGCCTCCGTAGCGCAGCCGGGACGGCCCTGAGTCGCCCGCCGCGAGCAGGCCCGCGACCGTGGCACCCGTCTCGGCGGTCGGCGGGTCCAGCGCCAACCACTGGCCGTCGCCCTTGAGGTGCCGCTGCAGCTCGGTGAGTCTCGTCCCGCCTCCAACCGAAGCCGTCATGTCGGCTGGGTTGTGGGTGAGGACGCCCGCGAGGTCGCTCGTGTCGATCAGCAGGTCCGGCTCGTCGACCCGTCCGGCCCAGTCGAACTTCGTCGCCCCTCCTCGCAGGAGCACGCTCCCCTGGGTCGCGCGCAGCAGCTCGGCCGCCTCGCTCGTCGACGACGGCCGCTTCTCACGGCCGGCAGACACCGCTGGCGTGCGCTGCTGTGTCGTCACCTCGCTCATCGGCGTCACATCCGCTCGATCTGGCCCGATGCCTCAAGCGGATGCTCTCGGTACGGGCCGGGCTTCTCGCCGCACAGGCGGGGCGTGGGGAAGATCTTTCCCGGGTTGGAGATGCCCGTCGGGTCGAACGCCGCGCGCAGCCGCTTCATCACCTCGAGATCGTCCTCGGAGAACATCTTCGGCATCGAGCACGCCTTGTCCGTGCCGACCCCGTGCTCTCCGGTGATCGAGCCGCCCATCTCGACGCAGAGCTCCGCAATCGCCGTCGACAGCTCTTCACCGCGTTCGGACTCCCCCTCCGTCGCCGCGTTGTAGAGCACAAGCGGATGCAGGTTGCCGTCGCCGGCGTGGAAGACGTTGGCGACACGGAGGCCGGCCTCCGAAGCCATCTCCTCCATCCTTGCCAGGACCTCGCCGAGCTTGGTGCGCGGGATCACGCCGTCCTGGACGAAGTAGTCGGGACTGATCCGACCCATCGCGGCGAACGCCGCCTTGCGTCCCTTCCAGATCAGCATCCGTTCGCCGGCGTCGGCAGCGACCCGCACGTGCGTCGAGCCGGCCTCCTGGCAGATCTCCTGGACGCGGTCGAAGTCCTCCTCGCACTGGGCGGCCGGGCCGTCGATCTCCACCACGAGCGCGGCCGCGGTGTCGAGCGAGTAACCCGCGTGCACCGCCGCCTCACACGCCTCGATGGCCAGCTCGTCGAGCATCTCGACCGCCGCTGGGACGATACCGGCCGCGATGATGCCACTGACCGCCTCGCCCGCCTGGGCCGCACTGGGGAAGTCGGCGACCATCGTCTGGACGTCCTCGGGCTTTCGCAGCAGACGAACGGTGATCGACGTCGCGATCGCCAGCGTGCCCTCGGACCCGATCACGGCGCCGCGCAGGTCTGGCCCACACTGCTCGATCCCGTCACCACCGACGGTCACGACGCTCGCGTCGGGGAGCACCAGCGTCATCGCGTACACATGGTTGGTGGTGAACCCGTACTTCAGGCAGTGCGCTCCCCCGGAGTTCTCGGCGATGTTGCCGCCGATGGTGCAGACGATCTGGCTGGAGGGGTCGGGTGCGAAGTACAGGTCGTGCGCGGCGACCGCCTTGCTGATGTCGGCGTTCGTCACCCCGGGCTCGACGGTCATCCGCTGGTTGTCGACGTCGGGGGGGAGAACCTTGCGCATCCGGGCCAGGCTGATCACGATCCCCTCCGCGACCGGCAGGGCACCGCCGGAAAGTCCAGTGCCCGCTCCCCGGGCGACGTACGGGATGTGCTCACGGGCGCAGACGCCGACGACCGCCGCGACCTCCTCGGTCGTCTCGGGGAACGCCACCAGCGCCGGCACCACGCGGTAGCCCGTGATGGCGTCGCACTCGAAGGTGCGCAACCGGGTCTCATCGGTGATGATCCGATCGGGTGCGAGCCGGCGTCGGAGTTCCTCGGCGAGCTCGTCGGTGACGACGCCCGCCTGGTGGTCAACGTCTACGAGTTGTGCGCTCATCAGCCGCCTTCCACATCACGGAGGCTTTCTTTCGCAAAACAATCCACCCCTACGAAGTGATGTGTCAAGGCTCACACCCGACTGGAGTACCTGGCCTTCAGGAAGAGATGCCGACCAGGTCGCGCGAGAGACCCAGGGCGACGCGCTGCATCACCGGCGCAATCTCGGTCACCCTGCTGGCCGTGATGCGCCCCGACGGTCCAGAGACCGAGACGGCGGCCATCGTCGGAGCACCGAGCACCGGCACCGCGATGCACCTCACCCCGAGCTCCTGCTCCCCTGAATCCATCGCCCAGCCCTGTTCCCGAACCTCGCTCAGCTCGCTCAACATCGCATCGGGCTCGGTGATGGTGCGCGGGGTCTGTGCTTGCATCCCGGTCCGGTCGAGGAGCTTCAGCACCTCCTCGTCGGTCATCTGGGCGAGCAGCGCCTTCCCGACGCCGGTGCAGTGCACCGGCACTCGCCGGCCTACCTCGGTGAACATCCGCATGGAGTGGCCGGACGGGACCTGGGCAACGTACACGACCTCGTCGCCTTCGAGAAGAGCCATGTTGGCGGTCTCACCGATGTCGGCGACCAGGGTCGTCAGGTGCGGGATCGCGTACGACCCGACCGAGCGAGCGGCGATCTCGCCGAGCCTGATCAGCACGGGTCCGAGAACGTACCTGCGCGCAGAGTCACGGCCGACATAACCGTTGTGGACGAGCGCGCCGACCAGACGGTGGACCGTGGGCAGCGGGAGTCCGGTCGCGGTCTCCAGATCGGCGAGCCGCATCGAACCGCCCGCATCGGCGAGCAGCTTGAGGATGCGCAGCGCGCGATCAACCGACTGGACTCCGCTGCCACCAATATCGTTGACGGCCATTACACGCCTCCCGCGCGTCGTGCTTCCACCATCCGGAACATACTTGCAAGCCTTGACAGGCCGAAACGAGCGCCACCATAGTTTCAAAAGACAGAGGTTCTCTTCCAAATGGTGGAGGTTGCGTGGCCCACAGTCTGCGGTTCGTCGTGAACTGCTCGATCCTCTTCACCGAGCTCCCCCTGCTCGAGCGACCGCGGGCGGCGAAGGCCGCCGGTTTCGACGCGGTCGAGTTCTGGTGGCCGTTCGCCACGGCGACGCCCACGAGCGGCGAGAGCGACGACTTCGTCGCCGCGGTCGAGGACGCCGGCGTACGACTCGTCGCCCTCAACTTCGCAGCGGGCGACATGCCGGGCGGGGACCGCGGCCTGCTCTCATGGCCCGGCCGCGAGTCGGAGTTCTCCGACAGCGTCGGGACCGCCGTGGAGATCGGCGGTCGGCTCGGCACGATCGGCTTCAACGCGCTGTACGGCAACCGGGTCGAGGGTGCAGATCCGGCGGAGCAGGACGAGCTCGCGGCGACGAACCTGGCGGCCGCCGCCGAGGCCGCCGCCGCTATCGATGCCGTCGTCCTGCTGGAGCCGGTCAGCGGTACGGCGGAGTATCCGCTGAAGACCGCAGACGACGCTATCGCGGTCATCGACCGGGTGCAGTCCGACTCCGGCGTCGACAACCTCCGTCTGCTCGCCGACCTCTACCACCTGTCGGTAAACGGGGACGACGTCGACGCGGTGCTGGAGCGTCACCTCCCGCGGATCGGACACGTCCAGATCGCCGACTCCCCCGGACGCCACGAACCGGGCACAGGTGAGCTGCCTGTCGACCGGTGGCTGCGCGACCTGCAAGCAGCCGGTTACACCGGCTGGGTCGGCCTGGAGTACCAACCGAGTGAGACGACCGAGGCCAGCCTGTCCTGGTTGCCCGCAAATCTGCGGGCAACCACCTGAGGAGCGGCTCTCGAGAGCCGCCCACCACGCACAACAAGGAGAGCCATGACGAGCATCGCGTTCATCGGACTCGGCATCATGGGCGAGCCGATGGCCGCCCACCTCGTCGACGCCGGGCACGACGTCATCGGGGTCAACCGCAGCAGCGAGTCCCTCGATCGGCACGTCGACCACGGAGGCAAGCGGGCCGACTCCGTGGCCGAGGCGGTTGCCGAGGCCGAGGTCGTCATCACCATGCTTCCCGACAGCCCGGACGTCGAGGGGGTCGCGTACGGCGACGACGGCATCTACGCCAACGCCAGGTCCGGAAGCCTGCACCTCGACTGCTCCTCGATCCGGCCCGACGTCGGCCAGCAGCTCGCCGCCGCCGGTGCTAAGGCGGGGATCGCCGTCGTCGACGCTCCGGTCAGCGGCGGCCAGGCCGGCGCCGTCGAGGCCAAGCTGTCCATCATGGTCGGCGGCGACGACGGCGACGTCGAGCGCGCACGTCCGCTGCTCGAGGCGATGGGCAGCACCGTCGTCCATGTAGGTCCGGCCGGGTCGGGCCAGACCGTCAAGGCCGCCAACCAGCTGATCGTCGCCGGACACCTCGCGCTGCTGGCCGAGGCCATCGTCTTCCTCGAGGCCCACGACGTCGACACCGCAGCCGCCCTGGAGGTGCTCGGCGGAGGTCTCGCCGGAAGCAAGGTGCTGGAGACTAAGGCGGCCGGCATGCTCGCCCGTAACTTCGACCCGGGATTTCGCGTCGACCTGCACCACAAGGACCTCGGCATCGTGACGACGTCCGCCCGGGACGTCGGAGCCGCGATCCCACTCGGTGCGCACGCTGCGCAGCTGATGGGGTCGCTGCGGGCCAAGGGCCACGGCGACCTCGACCACAGCGCCCTGCTGCTGCTCGTGGAGCAGCTGTCGGGTCGACAGCCGAAAGACACATCGACCGCACCGACGGGGAGCTGAGCCAGATGACAACCATGCGTGCGATCGACGCCGCCGTCCTGATCCTCGAGCGGGAAGGCATCCGCTGCGCGTTCGGGGTACCCGGCGCGGCGATCAACCCGATGTACTCGGCAATGCTCGAGCGCGAGACGATCACCCACTACCTCGGCAGGCACGTCGAAGCCGCTGTGCACATGGCCGAGGGTTACAGCCGTGCCACGCCGGGCAACATCGGACTCTGCCTGGTCACCAGCGGCCCCGGTGCCACCGACACGATCACCGGCCTCTACTCGGCGTGGGGCGACTCGGTCCCGCTGCTGGTCGTCTCCGGGCAGGCACCGGTCGCCAAGCTGACGAAGGAGGACTTCCAGGCGGTCGACATCGCATTGATCGCGGCGCCGGTCACCAAGTGGGCAGAGACCGTGCTGGAGTCGGCGCAGGTCCCCGGCGTCTTCCAGCGGGCGTTCCAGCTGATGCGATCGGGACGGCCGGGTCCGGTGCTGCTCGACCTGCCGCTCGATGTGCAGCTGGGCGAGATCGAGTTCGACATCGACTCCTACGAACCTCTCCCGGTCGCCAACCCAGCCGCGACCCGCGAGCAGGTCGCGCGCGCGCTCGACATGCTCCAGAGCGCCCAGCGCCCGGTGCTGATCGCGGGCGGCGGCGTCGTAAGTGCCGACGCGGCCGACCTGCTGATCGAGCTGGCCGAGATCCTGAACGTCCCGGTGATCCCGACGCTGATGGGATGGGGCACGATCCCGGACGACCACGAGCTGATGGCGGGCATGGCCGGCATCCAGACCGCTCACCGCTACGGGAACGCGACGCTGCTCGCCTCCGACTTCGTCATGGGCATCGGCAACCGGTGGGCCAACCGCCACACCGGCGGCCTGGACACGTACCGCGAAGGGCGGACGTTCGTACACGTCGACGTCGACCCCACCCAGATAGGCAAGATCTTCCCGCCCGACTACGCGATCGTCTCCGATGCGAAGGTCGCGCTGGAGCGGCTCGTCGAGGTGGCGCGCGAACGCCGCGACGCCGGCGACCTGCGCAACCGTACGGAGTGGGTCGCCGAGTGCGCGCAACGCAAGCAGACGATGCACAGACGCACCGACTTCCCCGACGTCCCGATCAAGCCGCAGCGCGTCTACCAGGAGATGAACAAGGTGTTCGGTCAGAACACCCGCTACGTGAGCAACATCGGCCTGTCCCAGATCGCCGGCGCGCAGTTCCTGCACGTCTACAAGCCGCGCGGCTGGATCGACGCCGGCCAAGCCGGCCCGCTCGGGTGGACCGTGCCGGCTGCGCTGGGCGTCTGCGTCGCCGACCCCGCGGCCACCGTCGTCGGGCTGTCCGGCGACTACGACTTCCAGTTCCTCGTCGAGCAGCTCGCCTGCGGAGCGCAGTTCAAGCTGCCGTACATCCAGATCGTCGTCAACAACACCTACCTCGGTCTGATCCGCCAAGCGCAGCGGAACTTCGAGATGGACTACTGCGTGCAGCTCGCGTTCGACAACATCAACGCTCCTGAGCTCGACGGGTACGGGGTGGACCACGTCAAGGTCGCCGAGGGGCTGGGTTGCAAGGCGTTGCGCGTACGAGACCCCGACGAGCTGGTGCCGTCACTGGAGAAGGCGCTGGCGATGATGGAGGAGTTCAGGGTCCCGGTCGTCGTCGAGGTGATCTTGGAGAAGGTCACGAACATCGCGATGGGCACCGAGCTGGACAACGTCGAGGAGTTCGAGGAGTTGGCGGATCA